>JAHYIT010000008.1 GCA_019429205.1 Mariniphaga sp.
CAGCCACTTGTCGAGCCAGTTGAAAAACACCCGTTGCCACAAAATGCCGTTTTGAGGCTGCAGTACCCAGTGGTTTTCTTCAGGAAAATAGAGAAACTGTGCCGGAATATCCCTCAAAACCGCAGCATTAAAAGCCGCCATTCCCTGGTCAGGCGGAACACGGAAGTCTTTTTCGCCGTGAATAACCAGAATTGGCGTATCCCAGTTTTGCACAAAATTATGTGGTGAAAATGTATAGGAACGTTGTGCCGCCGCGTTGTTTTTTTCCCAATACGGCCCGCCAATGTCCCAGTTTACAAACCACATTTCTTCGGTGGTCGTGTACATGTGTTCGAAATTAAACATTCCGTCATGTGAGATGAAGGCGTTGAACCGGCCATCGTGATTTCCCGCAAGGAAAAATACAGAAAAACCCCCATAACTGGCGCCCACTGCACCAAGTCGGGTTTCGTCAACAAACGGTTCTTTGGCCAGTTCATCAATGGCTGTCAGGTAATCTTTGATATTTTGACCGCCATAATCTTTGGAAATTTGTTCGTTCCATTCAATACCGAACCCCGGCAAACCGCGGCGGTTGGGCGCCACCACAATGTACCCGTTGGCGGCCATCATCTGGAAATTCCAGCGGTACGACCAAAACTGACTTACGGTTCCCTGCGGACCTCCCTGACAGTACAAAAGCACCGGATACTTTTTGTTCGGATCAAAATTGGGCGGATAAATCACCCAGGTGTGCATCTGTTTGCCATCGGTGGTTTCAAGCCAGCGTTCTTCCACTTTGCCCATGGTAAGCTGATCGAGAATGCCTTTGTTCACAGTTGTCAGAGGCTGGTCTGTTCCGGTTTCCGGGTCAACCAGGTAAAGCTCTGCCGGCTGCGACATGGAAACCTTTTGTGCTACCAGTTTTGAACCGGCCGGTTCCACAGTCTGGTAATTATGAATGCCGTCTGTTAATCGTAAAATGGAACCGTCAGCTAATTTTAACCGGTATATTTCATCAGTTCCGTGAATGTTGCTGGTGAAATAAATGGCACTGCTTTCGGCATTCCAGTTCAAACCATGCACATTCTGGTCGAATTCATCTGTAAAATCTGTTTTTTTGCCGGTTTCAAGGTTGGCAACAAACAACCGGTTTTTATCTGATTCGTAGCCGTCGCGCTCCATACTTTCCCAGGCCAGGTATTTTCCGTTGGGCGAAAACACAGGGTTTTGATCGTAACCCATCATTCCTTCTGTATAATTGATGGTTTCGCCGGTATCAAGATTGTATAAATAAATATCGGAATTCGTGGAAAGTGAATATTCTTTCCCGGTTTTCTTTTTACAGGTGTAGGCCAGCGTTTTTCCATCGGGGCTCCAGGCAATTTGCTCAATTCCGCCAAACGGTTTCATGGGCGAATCGAAGCGTTCACCTTTCATAATATCAGTTCCCTCTCCCACTTTTCCATCGGCATAATCAGCAATAAAAATATGCTGATAGGTGTAATCGTGCCACTGGTCCCAGTGCCGGTACATGATGTCGTTTTCGAGCCGGGCATTGGCTTTGGGCAAATCGGGGAACAGGTCGTGAATGTCATCGTCGAGTTTTACACTTTTAATGTAAAAGATTTTAGAACCGTCGGGCGAATAGTTGAATCCGGAGATTCCTCCATCGATATCCGAAACCTGCTTTGCTCTTGTTCCGTCAGGATTCATTTCCCACAACTGCACGCTTCCCGTTTCAGGCGAAAGGTATCCGATTTTCTGTCCGTCGGGCCGCCAGATGGCATTGAACTCGTTGGTAGCCGAATTGGTCAGGTTTGTGGGCTCTCCTCCCGAAACCGGCACAGAATAAATATCGCGATAGGATTTGTTTTCTTCAATGTTGTAATACGTAACCGTGTACAAAACCGATTCTCTATCGGGCGAAACCGTTGGACTGCCAAGCCTGCCGAACGACCAGAGCACTTCAGGAGTCATCAAACCAGATGAAAGCTGAGGTGTTTCAGGAATGTAATTTTGTTGTTGTGTTGATTCGGTTTGAGTAGTACAGGCAAAAAATGCCAGTAACGGAATAAAAAGCAGGTATTTTTTCATTCTCTTAACTTTTATGAACGATGGGGATAAAAATAGCAGGTTTTTACCGAACGGGAAAATAAAAACCCGGGCCTATGTTAATTTTTCAGAATTCCTGCAACAATCATGACTTATGTGTGTTTAAACAGTAGTAATAAATCAAAAAAAAGCAAAAATAAAATGGCAAAAATTACATTAAAAGGAAATCCAGTAAACACAGTAGGCGAACTCCCGGAATTAGGAGAAAAAGCAAAAGATTTTACCCTGGTCAAAGACGATTTGTCGCGTGTAAGTTTAGATGATTTTAAAGGACAGAAACTTGTTCTGAACATTTTCCCCAGCCTCGATACTGGTACTTGTGCAGCTTCGGTACGCCATTTCAACAAAGTTGCGGCTGATTTGAAAAACACCAAAGTGCTTTGCATTTCGCGCGACCTGCCGTTTGCGCAGGCTCGGTTTTGTGGCGCTGAAGACATTGAAAATGTAGTAACACTTTCGGATTATGCCACCGGCAAATTCGGGAAAAATTACGGTCTGGAAATAGCCGACGGACCGCTGGCTGGTTTACATTCACGGGTGGTAATTATCCTCGACGAAAATGGTAAAGTTACATATACACAACAAGTTCCTGAAATTGTGGACGAACCCAACTACGAAGAAGCTTTGGCTGCGTTGAAGTAAAAATATCCAAACAAATAAATAGTTTTAAAACCGTGTTTTGATTATTTTTCAGAACACGGTTTTTACATTTCCTGATATTTTTTCGTAAATTACATACTCAAAAGTCTCTTTTTTTGTTAAAACGAAAAAATAATGGAAACAAAATTTATTGATTTGCACATTCACCCGGCCATCAAACCAATGGGGAAAAGTTTTAACACAAAGCCGGGCAGGAACAATCCGGATAAAAACCGTGTGGACAGCATCTGGCATTATGACGCAGCTACTTTTACCGACAAAGTTTTAAACATTACAATGACACTAACCAAGTTTCGGCAATCTGATTTTACTTCGCTGGCAAAAGGCGGGGCCGAAATTGTTTTTGTTTCGCTTTGCGGACTGGAAAAAGGTTTTGTAATGACCAAACTTGGAACAGGACTGCCCGGAGATGCAGTTGCCAATCTGGTAACCGGCCTCAGCAAAAAACGCATTGACCATGTTCAGAAAATGACCGACTATTTTACCGACCTGGAAATGGAATATGATTTTTACAAACAGCTTGACGGCCATAAAGTAAAAATCGACGGTATTTGGCATCGATACAAAATTGTTTCAAGTTACAATGAAATAGAAGAAAATCAGGAAAGTGATATTCGTACCATTTTTGTAATTCTCACCATTGAGGGAACCCACGTTTTTAATGCAGGTTTGCAGATGATGGGTAAAACCGCCGACCCCGGGGAGATTCTTGCCAATGTTGAAAAGGTGAAAAACTGGGATAAACGACTTTTTTTTATAGGCCTAACCCATCATTTTCACAACGAAATGGTTGGGCACGCTCAGAGTTTAAGCGGCATTGTGCGAAAAATGATAGACCAGACAGAAGGAATGGATACAGGGTTTAACGACCTGGGATGGAAAGTACTGCGTAAGTTGCTCGACAATACCAATGGGAAACGGATTTTGCCCGACCTGAAACACATGAGTGTTAAAGCACGCAACGAATATTACCGGTTTTTGGAAGAAGAACACCCGGGAGAAGTTATTCCGTTAATAGTAAGCCACGGAGCAGTTAACGGGTTCCGGTCGCCATTGGAAAAGGTGGAAGACGATCTGTTTAACTACGGAAAATTTCAGCCAACCGACATTAATTTTTTTGATGACGAAATTGTAAAAATTGCCCAATCAGGCGGATTGTTTGGCATTCAGTTAGACGAACGGCGGCTGGCCAGCGAAATGGAACTAAAAAAAACCGGACCGGTTCTGGCACGCAGAAAAATGCTGTTTTATAAATCGAAACTCGTTTGGAACCAGATTCAGCACATTGCAGAAGTGCTGAACCGCCACAACCTGTTTGCCTGGGGAATCCAGTGCATCGGGTCAGATTACGATGGAATGGTAAACCCGTTAAACGGTTTTTGGGGCGCCGAAGAAATGCCGCTTTTCGACAGTTATCTGGAAAAACATGCTTACAATTTTATTGCCTCCAGCCAATCTGATAACCTAAAAGATTACAATAAAATGAAGGCTTCTGATATTGTTGAACGGTTTATGCGGACAAACGCACTCGAATTTTTGAAAAAGAACTTCTGAAAAGAAAGAGGGACGACCCGCGCCCCTCTTTTGAAGGCAAAACCGAATTGATGGTAAAAAAATAAGTGGACAGATTCACGCCTTCATGGAAACAAAACGACAAACCTTTTTTTTTATTATTTCTGTGGGAAAAAAATCAGAAATGAATTCCAATGGACATAAAATAATTTCTTCCCGGCGCCACTATTCCGGAAGAATATGTGCGGTACCGTTTGTCCAGTATATTTTCAATTCCGCCGGCAAACGAAATGCTTTTACTTAATTGATAATTTCCTTTCAGGTTGAGAGTCCACCAGCCTGGCGACCATGGATTCCCATCTTTATCTGTAGCATAAAGATGTGGCTTATCCTGCTCATCAGGAGCAAGTTGCTCATAATCAAACTTTCCGTTAAATTCTACAAAAAGGTCGAACAGCAGGGATTCTTTTTTAAATTGAAGATGAGAACGGCCAAATGCCGGAGGAACATGCCGGAGGGGCAAATTCTCTGAATCTTTTCCAAATGTTAATGTCAACTCATTTACGGTACGCAATTCCGGTAATATCCGAAATTCCAACAAAATAGTGCCGCCATAAATATTCGCCGATTCGGCATTGACCAGCGCTTCAACTTTACTTAAAATCCCATCGTAAACAATAGAATCCTGGCCATTAAAGCGAAAATCGCGTCGAACCATAGCATTTTTCAAATGGGTATAAAATGCAGAAACTTCAATTTTTCCCTTTCCCTGAAAATGACGCGTAATTCCGCTTTCAATGTTCCGTGCAAATTCTGGTTTCAATCCCGGATTTGGCACTACCACATTCCCCGGTTCCGAATCGAAAACCTTGGCTACATCGTCAATATTGGGTGAACGAAATCCGGTTGAGGCACTCAGGTTTATTTGCCAATCAATTGTTGGATGCCACGCCAGGCCAGCATTTCCATTGAGTGCAGAATTTTTCATATCGAAACTATCAAATGGAAATGCATAAAAAACAGGGTCAAACCCCCCGCGAAGAAATGTTTGAGTAAACCGTCCTCCGGTCTGAAAAATGAATTTTTCGTTCAATTTGAATTTCCAGGAAAGATATCCTGCCAGGCTTGAATATTCTGAGCCATCAGGATATCGGGGCGAAATATTCGTTGACTCACCGGATATTACATGAATTGCCTTTCCGGTAGAACCCACTTGGTTATATAAGGCCTCTGCGCCGTAAAAAAGTTCATTCCGGTTGTTCAGATTTTTCCCAAAATCAATATTCACGGAGTAAATCCAAAGGTTTTCAACCCGCTGATTTAAAATGGAATTGTACAATTTTCTTTCATTCCGGCTTTCAGCATAATTCTGAAACCCAGCAAGCAGATTAAACTTATCAAACAGAAAATGTTCCTTTTTATAATTGAGCTGCCCGGAAATGAGCGACCATTTTTGGGGACCATAGTACCACCGGGCATTTTGCAATGTTTCGTTACGATAAACTATCAACCTGTCGTAACGAGGAATGTCGGATGTTTGCGAATGGTGAATTCCCAGTGTAAAGTCGAGAAACTCAGTTGGCCGGAACCTTAGTTTTCCCGTCAGGTTTAGCTGTCTGTACCCTGTCGGAGTCTGAATTTGAGGATTTTCATTTTTTATAACATGGTCATTTTCCGGTTTTTCTCCCGGTAAAATAAATTCTGGCCGTAGGTATTCATCCGGCCCGTGACTGCCCATCCTCAGGTCATCGAAATCAGAAAACGTGGCACTGAGCAATGCCGCCCATTTTTTATTTCCCAAAGAAAACTGTCCGTGTATCAATTTTTCTCTGTTTACGCCAGAGTAGCGCGATACTATTTTGCCTTTCTGTGTTGTTTCTTCTGAGGTGGACAAACGCGGTGTTACCGTTGAAAAGCTCATTACTCCGCCCAAAGCATCGCTTCCGTAAATTACTGTTCCCGGGCCGAAAATGACTTCAGTTTGTTCAAGACTGTTGGCATCGAGCGAAATCACGTTGTGTAAATTTCCACTGCGGTAAATGGCATTGTTCATACGAATTCCATCCACCACCAGTAATAGCCTGTTTGCCGAAAATCCCCGAATCATAGGACTTCCGCCACCCATCTGACTTTTCTGAATGAAAACACCTCCTTTGCTGCCCAGCATATCGGCTGTGGTTTGTGGCTGTGCATGTAAAATGTCGGAAGAACTTATATTTTGAATTTTAAAGGGAATCTCAGATTTTACCTGTTCCCATCTGCTTGCAGAAATCACAACCTCATCAATTCTTATGGGAGCTTCGGTGAGTTCAACAATATTCCCCTGACCTTCAGTTTTTTCGAGTGTAGTAGTAACTTTTAAAAACGAAGAATGCTGAAATAAAAGTGGTTCGGTTTTTTCAATATTTTCAAGGCTAACCAATCCTTGGGCATTGGTTTGGGTTGTGTATTTTTTAGAAATAACCAGCACATTTTCAACAGGTTTTTTAGTTATTGCATTTACAACACGAATATTTTGTGCATTGGAATTTATAGAAAAAATAAATAGTAGAAAAAATAAAATCAGGTATCTCACAAAGCAATTTTTAAAAACTGTTTTTTTCAGGACGGAGTTCAACAAAAATTATGCCCTGAAACTTTGGGAAAGCAGGTTATCTGGCAAAAAAATATCCTGACAAAAACTGCCAGGATATTTTCGAAATTCTGAATGATTTTATACCAACCCCTGTGCCATCATGGCGTTGGCTACTTTAACAAAACCGGCAATGTTTGCACCTTTTACATAATTTACAAAACCACTGCTTTCTTTACCATGTTTTACACACATGCTGTGAATGTTCGTCATAATCGACTTCAGTTTTTCATCCACCTCTTCGCGCGTCCAGCTCAGCCTTATGCTGTTTTGCGACATTTCAAGGCCTGAAACTGCTACACCACCGGCATTGGCAGCCTTGCCCGGCGCATATAAAATCCTGGCGTTCAAAAACTTGTGCTCGGCCTCATAAGTTGAAGGCATGTTTGCTCCTTCGGCTACAACAAAACAACCGTTATTTAACAATGTTTCTGCTTCTTCACCACTAATTTCGTTTTGTGTAGCACAAGGAAGCGCCACATCGCATTTAATTCCCCAGGGCCGTTTTTTCTCGAAATAAGATACATCGTACTTTTCGGCATATTCCCGAATCCTGCCCCTGTAAACATTTTTAAGCAACTTAATGTATTCCAGTTTTTCCCGGTCAATTCCATCCGGATCGTAAATGAAACCACTGGAATCGGACAGGCTTACCGGTTTTCCTCCCAAATCAAGTACTTTTTCTACGGCAAACTGGGCAACATTTCCCGAACCCGAAATGGTTACTGTTTTTCCTTTCATGCTGTCGCCGCGGGTGTTCAACATTTCTTCGGCAAAATACACAGTGCCGTAACCAGTTGCTTCGGGTCTGATAAGCGAGCCTCCCCAACCAATCCCTTTTCCGGTTAATACACCGGAAAACTCGTTTCGCAACCGTTTGTACTGGCCAAACATATAACCAATTTCGCGGCCTCCCACGCCAATATCGCCAGCCGGAATATCAGTGTCAGGTCCGATATGGCGCGATAGTTCGGTCATAAAGCTCTGGCAGAAACGCATCACTTCGTTATCCGATTTTCCTTTCGGATCAAAGTCTGATCCGCCTTTTCCGCCACCCATAGGCAATGAAGTGAGGCTGTTTTTCAACACCTGCTCAAAACCCAAAAACTTGAAAATATTCAGGTTAACAGTTGGATGAAAACGCAAACCTCCTTTGTAAGGACCGATGGCGCTGTTCATTTCCACACGGTAACCGCGGTTGATGTGGATATTTCCTCCATCGTCCATCCACGGCACTCTGAATTGGATAACCCGCTCTGGTTCAACCATCCGCTCAAGTATTTTAGATTGAAGGAACCTCGGATTTTTAATTAAAAACTCTGAAAGGGTTTCGACCACTTCCAATACTGCCTGATGAAATTCAGGTTCTCCCGGATTTTTTGCCTTAACATAGGCCATAAAATCCTCAGTAAACTGCTTTGGATCTCTCAAATTCATAAAATATCGATATTAGTCTGTTGCTGTCAAGTATTAAAAATTCTGTAAAGCTTGTGTTCAATAAAAGGAAGGGAACAAATCTATTTACTTTTAAGATTAACTATCTTACACAAATGTATAATAATTCACTTTTTAATTATAATTTGAAATTAAAACAGGCATAAAAAATTACATTTTTTTAAATTTGGGTTTTAAAATTATTTTATACAGCACTTCAGAGAATTTCCTGAAATAATACAAAATCCCGGAATCTCAAATCCCTTTTTTCGTTATATTTCAAACTCATTATAACATCTGTTTTTTTTAACCCATTAAAGTTTTCAGCAATGAACTATATAACTCATGATCCCAATCTCGACAAAAAAGAGACAAAAACTGCCACCAAGCAAATCTTAACGCAAATTGGTGAATTTCAGTATTTAATGCACGCTGAAGAAAAACATAGTTTATTAATTATTTTGCAGGGACTGGATGCATCTGGTAAGGACGGACTAACACGCGGGTTGCTTAAATATTGTAACCCGGTGGGATATTCCATAAAGAGTTTTAAAAAACCTATGCCCGAAGAATATGCGCATGATTTTTTATGGCGTGTGCATAAACATTCGCCGGCAAAAGGAACCATTCAGGTTTTTATTCGCTCTCATTACGAAGACATTCTGGTTCCGACAGTTGAAAAAATTTTCCCTGAGGAAACCATTGAAGCCCGGTATGAATTGATTAACAACTTTGAAAAGCTTCTGGAGCACAACGGAACAAAAGTTTTAAAATTCTTTTTGAATGTTTCCAAAGAAGTACAGGAAAAACGGCTGAAAGAGCGGATTGAAATTGAAAGAAAGTTTTGGAAACATAACGATGGCGACTGGGAAACCCGAAAAAAATTTGATGCCTACCTGGCGGTTTATGAAAAAATTCTTACGCGGTGCAATACTATTCCCTGGCAGGTGGTACATGCTGATACCAATTGGCAAAAGCTATATTTTGTTGCCAAAACCGTTTTAGAAACTTTTGAAAGTCTGGATATGAGCTGGCCACCGCTTGAAACAGAACTTTTTCAAAACAAAACCCTTTGAGTATTTGATTTATCTCAATTAATATTTTGAACAATGCGTTACAAAGGCAGAAGACAAAGTTCCAATGTTGAAGACAAGCGGGGAATGTCAACCGGTAAAAAAGTTGGAATCAGGGGAGGTCTCTTTGCATTTGTTGCCCTGGTAATTTATGTACTTTTGGGAGGCGATCCTCAAATGGCATTAAACTTTTTGCAGTCGGGAACCGAAACTACTGAAACTGCTGCCATTTACGTTCCCTCTTTACACGAAGAGGAGTTGGCAGAGTTTGTTTCGGTTGTTCTGGCCGATACCGAAGATGTGTGGCACAAACTTTTTAATGAAATGGGGTTGCATTACCGCGAGCCCAAACTTGTTTTGTTTAGTGGACAGGTTCCATCGGCATGCGGTTTCAGCAGTGCAGCCACAGGCCCGTTTTATTGCCCGGGCGATGACCGGATTTATATTGATTTGCTTTTCCTGGAGCAACTTCAAAAAAAATTGGGTGCCGGAGGCGACTTTGCCATTGCATACATTGTTTCTCACGAAGTTGGGCACCATGTGCAAAAACAGTTTGGAATTTTGGGCGAAGTTCAGTCTATGCGGCAACAAATCAGTCAGAAACAATACAATGAACTAACCGTACGGTTGGAATTACAAGCCGATTTTTACGCCGGTGTTTGGGCACACCATGCACAAAAAATGAAAAACATTCTGGATGAAGGCGATGTGGAAGAAGCAATGAATGCTGCACAAGCGGTGGGCGATGACCGGCTTCAAATGCAATCACAGGGTTATGTAGTTCCCGATTCTTTTACCCACGGAACTTCTGCCCAACGAATGAGCTGGTTCCGGAAAGGTTTCTCCACCGGAGATTTAAACGATGGAAATACTTTTGATTCGTCTGAAATTTAATATTATCGTCTTCTCCGGGTTGTTGCTTTTAATCCCAAAACCCCCAAAAGTCCTCGGGCAACTTCCCGCGCTATGGTAGTGGTAACCTGGCTTTTCAGAACCTTTTCAAAAGTAGAGGTTGTTCTTGATGATCGAGTGGAAGTCCTTCTGGCAGATGTTCTCCCTGAAGTATTTTCCGGCGGTTCGGATCGGTAAGTTTCCCGCCTTGCTTTTTCTTCAATTCGCTCCAGTAAAATTTCATAGGCACTTTCGCGGTCGTAATCAACATTGTATTTTTTAATCAATTCCGATTTGCCCTGAATTCGCTCTATCTCAGCCTCCGTTAAAACATCCATTCGCGAATAAGGGGGGCAGACTAGTGTATGAGCCAGTTCGGTTGGCCTTCCTTTTTCATCTAAAGTTGAAATAAAAGCTTCACCAATTCCCATCTGGGTAATCAATTCATCCACCTGATAAAAAGCTGAATAGGGATAATTTTCGGCAGCCATTTTAATTGCTTTCCGATCTTTGGCAGTAAAAGCGCGCAATGCATGTTGAATTTTGGTTCCCAACTGACCCAAAATGGAGGCTGGAATATCGTTAGGTGTTTGAGTAACGAAAAATATCCCTACCCCTTTTGAACGTATAAGTTTGATGGTCATTTCCAACTGATCGAGAAGATCTTTGGAAGCATTCTTAAAAATCAAATGTGCTTCATCAATAAAAATAACCAACTCAGGTTTTTTGGGATCGCCCAGTTCGGGCATTTTCTGAAAAACTTCGGCCAGCAAACAAAGCATAAATGTGCTGAACAGATTGGGTTTACTCTGCATATCGGTTAACCGCAATACACTTATTATTCCCTCTCCGGCAGGAGTTTGTCGCATTAAATCGAAAACATCGAACGAAGGTTCGCCGAACAATTCATTGGCACTTTGTTGTTCCAGTTTTATAATGTTTCGCATGATTAATCCTACCGAAGAAGTATGTGCAAATCCATATTCGGTTTTAAACTCTTCTTTTCCATCATTCTGAATGTAATTCAACACGCTTTTCAAATCTTTAAAATCCAGAAGCGGCAGTCCTCTGTCGTCGCAGTATTTAAAAATCATAGACAGAATGCCACTTTGGCTGTCATTCAAACCCAGTATTTTCGCCAAAAGTACAGGACCATATTCCGAAACCGTGGCTCGCAATTTTGCACCAGGTTCTTCCGAGATGCTTAAAAACTCCAGCGGAAAAGCTTTTTCTTCCCAATTCATTCCAATGGCTTTTGCCCGCGATTCAATTATCAGATTCATACTACCCGGTGCACCCAGTCCGCTTAAATCGCCTTTAATGTCCATTACAAACACCGGAACTCCGGCCCTCGATAAGTTTTCGGCAACAACCTGCAACGTTTTGGTTTTCCCAGTTCCGGTTGCACCTGAAATCAATCCATGCCTGTTCATGGTTTTTAAAGGCAACCGAACCTGTGTATTACTCTGAAAACCATCTCTGCAAATTGCAGAACCCATTAAAATTGAATCTCCTTTAAACTGATAAGAAGCACCTAAAACTTCCAAAAACTTTGCGTTACTCATATTGTAATTCTTTTTGAACGGAAATTACATTAATTTTTAAAACTTTTAGTACCTTCAAAAAATTTTTAAAACAAACACAATGCTCAATGATTTTTTAAATTCAATTAAAGGCGAGCTGACTAATCAAATAGCCGGCAAAACCGATTTAAACCCGGAAAATGCAAAAAATGCATCCGGAGTGGTAGCCGAAACATTCAAAAATGGGTTGGCAGAAAAAGCAAAACAAGGCAAGTTTGACGACATCCTTTCACTTTTTGGGGAAGGAAAAACCTCAACCGGTTTTGCCGGCAACCTCATTAACAACACAGTTGGCAACCTGGCAGCAAAGGTAGGGCTGCCAAAAGAAGTTGCAGCAAAAGTGGCCGGATTTGCTGTTCCATTTATCATAAGCAAACTTGGAAGTTTTGCTTCAGAAAAAGGCAAGAACAACAAGGAAGGAGTTCAGGATTTGTTCGGAGACTTAATTAAAGGATCAGTAAAAGACAAACTCCTGGGCGGTTTAGGGAAAAAATTTGGCTTTTAGCCGTTTATCATTAATTTAAAAAAACAAGTATTATGGCAAAAAAAATCACAGACATCGAAGGAATTGGACCAGTGTTTAAAGAAAAATTAGCTGGCGCAGGAGTTAAAACAGTTGAAGGTTTACTGGAGGCAGGCGCTACCAAATCCGGAAGGAAAAAACTGGCTGCCGATTCAGGCATTGATGAAGGAAAAATTCTGGATTGGGTAAACATGGCTGACCTTTTCCGCATTAAAGGAATCGCATCACAATTTGCAGAATTGCTTAAAGCTGCCGGGGTTGACACAGTTAAAGAGTTGAGAAACCGCAATGCAGGCAACCTGCATACCAAATTGGTTGAGGTTCAGGAAGAAAAGAAAATTACCCGTACGGTTCCCGCTCTGAGCCAGGTAACCGACTTTGTTGAACAGGCCAAAGCTCTCGACCCGGTTGTAACGTATTAAAAACTTCAAACTTAAAGAAAGCGCTTTTCGAAGCGCTTTCTTTTTTGCAGTTTATTTTCCCCTTTCGCCATGAATCATTTTTTTATCTTTGCGGCTTAAAAATCAGATTTATCAAAACAAATGGAATACAATTTCGCGGAAATAGAACCCAGGTGGCAAAAATACTGGGAAAAAAACAAAACGTTTAAAACACCTGACGATTTTTCAAAACCGAAATATTACATCCTCGACATGTTTCCCTATCCGTCGGGAGCCGGACTGCATGTTGGGCATCCCGAAGGATATACGGCAACGGACATTATGAGCAGGTACAAACGGATGAAAGGTTTTAACGTGCTTCACCCTATGGGATACGATGCGTTTGGGCTGCCAGCTGAGCAGTATGCCATGCAAACCGGTACGCATCCGGCCGTTACTACCAACAGAAACTGCGACAATTTCCGCCGGCAAATTAAAGCCATAGGTTTGAGCTACGACTGGGACCGCGAAATCAACACAACCGACCAGCACTATTTTAAATGGACTCAGTGGATTTTTAAACAACTCTACAACACGTGGTTCGATAAAGAAAACCAAAAAGGAAGGCCTATTTCAGAACTTCCCATTCCTGAGGAAATAAAAGGAGATGGGGAAAAAGCGATTAACGAATACATCTCTGAAAAACGACTGGCCTATTACGATAACGCCCAGGTTTGGTGGTGTGACTCGTGCAAAACGGTGTGCGCCAACGAGGAGGTGTTAACTGACGGTTCACATGAAAAATGCGGAAATCAAGTAGTCCGTAAAAACCTCAAACAATGGCTGCTGCGAATTCCGCACTATGCAGAACGCTTATTGCAGGGTTTGAATGGCCTCGACTGGCCTGCCGGAGTTATCGACATGCAGAAAAACTGGATTGGCAAATCTACCGGCGCTGAAATTGATTTTCAGGTTGAAGGGCTGAACAAAAACCTGCGCGTTTACACTACCCGTCCCGATACGTTGTTTGGCGCAACTTATATGGTCATTGCACCCGAACACGAACTGGCAGAAGAAATTACGATTCCGGAGAAAAAAACAGAGGTTGAAAAATACATAAAAGCTGCTGCATTAAAATCGGATTTGGACCGAACTGACCTGGCCAAGGAAAAAACCGGTGTGTTTTCAGGACGCTACGCCATCAATCCGGTGAACAACCAACCCATTCCCATCTGGATTGCCGATTATGTATTAATGGGTTACGGTACCGGCGCCATTATGGCTGTTCCGGCTCACGACACCCGCGACTTTGAATTTGCCAAAGAATTTGATATTCCGGTTGTTTGCATCCTCGACCCAAAAGAGGTAGATGAACGTAAAAATATTCTGGCCGGCGACAAATGCTGGACCGAAGACGGTGAATACATCAACTCGGCCAGCGAAGAAACCGGGCTGAACATTAACGGACTGAACAAAGAAGCCGGAATCAAAAAAACCATTGAATGGCTGGAAGAACGCGGTTTGGGAACAGCTACCGTAAACTTTAAAATGCGCGACTGGCTGTTCAGCCGCCAGCGTTACTGGGGCGAGCCGTTCCCGGTTATTCACTGGGAAGACGGCGAAGTTTCGCTGCTCGACGATGAGGATTTACCTTTGTTGTTGCCCGATCTGGAAAAATATTCCCCCGGAGAATCAGGCGAATCGCCGCTGGCCAATGCCGAAGAATGGCTGCACGTAACCGACAAAAACGGTCGTAAAGGCCGCCGCGAAACCAATACCATGCCTCAGTGGGCAGGTTCATGCTGGTATTACCTGCGCTACATAGACCCCAACAACAACGAACGCATTTTCGACCCCGAAAAAGAAAAATACTGGATGCCGGTTGACCTCTACATTGGCGGCGCGGAACATGCCGTTCTGCACTTGCTCTATTCACGATTCTGGCACAAGGTACTTTTCGATTTGGGCATTGTTTCCACCGATGAACCTTTCCAAAAACTGTTCAACCAGGGAATGATTCTGGCATTTGCCTACGAAACTTCAACCGGCGCCAAGGTTTCCTCCGATTTGGTGGAAGAACGCGACGGCAAATATTTTCACACCGAAACCGGCGATGAGTTGAAGCAAATTGTGGCCAAAATGTCGAAATCACTGAAAAACGTAGTGAACCCGGACGATGTGATTGAACGTTATGGCGCCGATTCATTAAGGTTGTATGAAATGTTTATGGGACCGCTGGACGAACGCAAACCCTGGGCCGAAAACGGGGTGAAAGGTGTGTTCAATTTCCTGAACCGCGCCCACCGCTTTTTTGCTGATACAAATAATATTTTTGAAGGCGAAGAAGACAAGGAAGTGGCCAAACTGCTGCATCAAACCATCCAAAAAGTGGCGAATGACATTGAAAATCTGAAGTTCAACACAGCCATTTCGGCATTGATGGTTTTTAACAACCTGGCCATTAAAAAGGGAAAGGTGACCAAGCAAACCGCTGAAACTTTCGCAAAAATTCTGTCACCGGTTGCACCGCATTTGGGTGAAGAACTATGGTCCATTTACGGAAACAAAGAAACGCTGGCGTACGAGCCCTGGCCCGAGGTGGACGAAAGCCTTTTGCAGGAGGATAGTTTCGAATATCCGGTTTCGTTTAACGGAAAAATGCGATTTAAGATTGAAATTCCTGTGGATATGCCACAACCGGAAATCGAAAAAGTAGTTCTGTCCGATCCCAAAGCGCAGAAGTGGCTGGAAGGCAAAACAGTGCGCAAGTTTATTTTTGTACCGAAGAAAATAATCAATGTGGTGGTAGGCTGAAAGTAGATAAGCTCATCTCTGCCCTCGCCGGCGTTTTTCAGATTACAGAACCTTACTCCACCGAGGTTGCCGGATACGGAATTCACAACACCAGTTCAGCAAAGAAAAATATTAAGGTGACGGTTTCGGCAGAGTTTATGTTGAAGTAAAGCGGACTTTTGGAGAGTTTTTTTGGATCGTGTCAAAAATTATCAATCCAATTTTCAATTATGATATTTTCCATTCTTTCAAACTCCCTAACATTTTGGGTTACCAGCGTCATTCCATTAAATATTGCTGTTGCACCAATAAATAAATCCAAATCACTGATTATTGTTCCTTTTGTTTTCAATCTTGCTTTTTCTTTTCCATAAATGTTAATTGATTCAAAAATGGGAATTATTGTAATTTTTTCTGAGAAATCTTTTACTACTGCAATATTTTTATTCCGTTTCAGACTTTTTTCAGCGCCATAAATCAATTCAGCAAGAGTTATCTCAGAAATAGCAAATTTTTCATAACCAATTTGCTCAATCTTTTCTTTAACCTCGAATTGACCCTTAAAGTAGTAAATACAAATATTCGTATCTAACAAGTAATCCATTAGAAATCTTCTATTTCTCTGTTATTCACTCTGGAGTTCCTTATTTCTTTAATGATTTCATCTGCACTTCTACCATCATCCCAGGCGCCAAAACAAGAAGAAAAATCATATTTGGCTTCATTCCTATCATTAATGGATTTTGTTAATTTTATAATTAAATCCTTTTTTGACTCCGTATCCCAGTTTTTCATTAATCTGAAATAACTGTTTATTTTTCTATTTCTGTAAGCTATACTCATTCAAAATCATTTTTTTCAAAGATACAATTTTTCAAAATGGGTTAAATTATCTGATTATTACTTTTTCGCATCTCATCTCATGTTATCTTTAAATTGTTAGTTCTTTTCATCAATCCGGAGAACTATTCTCACTGGAATATGTTATTTTCAACCAAAACAAATTCTCTCCATGAAAGGAGTATCAATATGAAAACCAGCAACTATAATTTTACACCGCTGCCCTGCTACGAAAATTTTGAAGCCACCACGCAAATCATTATTGCCGAAATATTGCGCCGTAAATTACCATTTGAAATAATTGATGCCGACAACAACCTGATTGCGGTAACGCACAACAACAAAGAATACATCATTCATGAAGGCACCATTTCGGACGCCAACAGCCTGATTGCCTTCTGGATATCCAACGACAAATGGATGACCCGGCAATTCCTTCAGCGAAGCGGCATCAGCCATGCAAAAGGGATTTTACTGAATTCCGGCTATAAACCAGAAATCCTCGGTTCAGTTCAGTTACCTGCTGTGGTTAAACCCGTAAACACCGACCATGGAATTGCAGTGAGCACCAACATCCAAAGTCGCCAGGAACTCGTTTATGCCATTGAAAATGCATTTAATTTTGCCAAAAAAGTTATTGTGGAAGAATTCGTTCCCGGACAGGAATACCGGTTTCTGGTAATTGACTACGTAGTACGTGCCATCGCCTTTCGCGAGCCGGCAAATGTTACCGGCGATGGAAAATCAATCATCAGGCAACTCATCGACAATAAAAATGTGGGGCGCGGAAACGATTACCGGCATCCGTTGTTAAAAATTGTAGTTGACAAAGAAGTTAACAGACATCTGAAAGTTTTATCTTTATCCACCGATTCGATTTTAAAAAAAGGAGAAAAGATTTATCTGCGAAAAAACTCGAATTTGAGCACCGGGGGCGACAGCATTGATGTAACCGATGAAATGCCTGATTTTTATAAAGTAGTAGCCGTTAAAGCGGCACAGGCAGCCGGATTGAAAATTGCCGGAATTGATGTTATCATAAAAGACATTAATGGCGCTCCATCGCCGGAAAATTACATTGTGGTTGAACTGAATGCCCCGGCCATGCTGTCGATGCATAATTATCCCTACATTGGGAAAAACCGCCACGTAGAAAAATATGTTCTGGACTCTATTCTGAACTCCAAATAACGAAATCCTGATTTCAGAAAAATTAAATAACGCATGACAAAAACAGAAGATAAAATAGCGATTGAGCACAAAGCGCAACTGGTTGAATACTTTGAGCAGGGAAGCAAACCCCGCGAAAAATGGGGCATTGGCACCGAACACGAAAAATTTCTCTACCGGAAAAAGAATTACAAACGACTTGTTTACGGATCGGATTCCGGAATAAATACCATTTTTATACAAATGCAGCTTAACGGCTGGCAACCTTTAAAAGAAGCAGGAAAAACCATTGGACTTCAAAAAAACGGCGCTTCAATTACACTTGAACCCGGAGGTCAATTTGAGCTATCAGGAGGGAATTTCAGAACAGTTCATGAAACATTTCGTGAAACCCGAAAACATTTTGAAGAGTTGAATACCATTTGTAATGAATACGGGTTTTTCAGTCTTCCCATGGGTGTTGACCCGCTAACCCGCCTTGAGGATGTGCCCTGGATGCCAAAAGAACGGTACCGGTTTATGAGAAAACACATGCCCACAAGAGGAGAACTCGGGCTGGAGATGATGACTAACACGGCATCTATTCAGGTTAATCTGGACTATTTCAATGAAGCAGATATGATAAAGAAAATGCGGGTTGCCCAGGCATTGCAACCGGTATCCACTGCCATTTTCGCCAATTCCCCTTTTTCTAACGGAAAACCAAACGGTTTTTTAAGCTACCGGGCCCATATCTGGGACCATACCGACCCTGACCGCTGCGGTTTTCTCCCTTTCATTTTCGATGAAGGTTTTGGATTTGAGCGCTGGGTGGATTACCTGCTGGATGTTCCCATGTATTTTATTTATCGCGAAGAGAATTATCTGCCGGCAAACAAAATCACTTTCAGGGAATTTTTAACGGGAAAACATTCACAAAAACCGACCATGAAAGACTGGAACATTCACGTTTCAACCGTCTTTCCAGATGTGCGGTTGAAGCAGTTTATTGAGATGCGTGGAGCCGATGCCGGTTGTGCATCGTATATTGCATCGCTCTCAGCGTTATGGGTTGGTTTGCTGTATGACAACCAAAGCCTGGAAGAAGCTTATGAACTCATTTCCGGCTGGGATGTTAAAACCATGCAGGAACTACGTTCAGAAGTACCAAAAAAGGGATTGAACGCAGAGGCCGGTCCAATACACGCCGGAGCAATTTCCAAAGAAATGTACCGTATGGCAGCAGAGGGTCTTACCCGGCGTGCCAAACTCCTGGGTATTGAAAATGAAGGCCGTTTTCTGGAACCTGTGCGTGAAATTACCGAAACCGGAGTTACTCAGGCCGAAAAACTGCTTCAGCAATACCAGGGTAATTTCAGGGAAAATTTGCCTGGACTGGTTTACAACTGGCAAAGGGAACAAATGGAAAATTGTCCGAAAGAATAAAATGTAAACAGCACACCGAAATATGTTTTCGAAACTTAAATTTTTATTGAAGTACATGCACCGGTACCGTTGGTGGTACACCGGAGGTATTGTTTTTCTGGTGCTTACGGTGTGGGTTTCGGTAACTATTCCGGGTTTTATCCAAAAAACCATCGACCTGATTACGCTGGGCCGCGATGGGAATATGCCTGAATTTCAGAAAAATGTATTGATTATTATGGGTTTGGCATTGGGTCTGATCCTGATTCGAACCTTGTCGCGGGTATTGATTTTTTTCCCGGCCCGGCTGATTGAGCGGCAACTCAAAGGGGAGATGTTTAAAAAGCTTTCTTCTTTCGGCAAGGATTATTACGATGAAAACTCCACGGGCAACATCATTTCGCGGGTGAACAACGACATTAACGGAGTTCGAATGATAACCGGCTTTGGATTTCTGCAAATCGGAAACATTTTGTTATCGCTGTCGCTTACGCCCTATAAAATGTGGCAACTTTCGCCCATGCTCACGCTTTATTGTGTAATTCCGATGGTTTTTGTTTTTGTAGTGGTGCGGTTCGGCATGGTGGTGATGGTCAGAAACACACGGCTCAGAATGAATACCCTGCAAAAACTTTCAGGGAAAATTATCTCCTTTCTTTCGGGAAACAGCGTGATAAAAAGCTACAATATTTACGAACACGCTGAAAATGAAGTTCAAAAAGAGAACCTTTCGTATTACCATGCAAACCTGAAAATTGCCTGGGTTCGGTCCTTTGTTATGCCGTTGCTCGCCAACCTCGGACAGATATTAAAAATTGTAGTTCTGTTTGTGGGTGGAATGTATGTCATAAACGGAACATTTACCATTGGCGAGCTTACTGAATACATTGCCTACGCCGCACTTTTAAGTCAGCCGATTATGGGACTTGGTTGGGTGCTCACCGTTTTTCAGGAAGGTTTTGTGGGAATCAGCAGCATCCAAACCATTATGGACCGAAAGGGAACCGATGACGATAAAACGCCACTTCCCGAAAATGAAAAAGAAGAACTGTTTAGAAACGGCATCGAAGTTAAAAACCTCACCTACACCTATCATAACGGCGATAAACCGGCGCTGCACAACATTTCATTTTCGATAAAACCCGGCCAGGTTGTAGGAATTACCGGGAAAGTGGGTTCCGGGAAAACTACGTTGGTTAACTGTTTGAATGGATGGCTGCGTCCGGAAAAAGGGCAGGTTTACTTTGGCGAAAATGATGCCGCCAGCCTGAAAAGTGAAGATATCCGGGATGTTGTAAAAACCGTGAGCCAGGAAGTTTTTCTTTTTTCCGACACCATTGAAAACAATGTGGCTTTCGGATCGGAAAATGGAATAGAAACAGATCGTTTTAAAGATGTGATTTACAAAAGTGCCTTTGCCGATGAACTGCAGCGTTTTCCCATACACGAAAAAACAATGGTGGGCGAAAAAGGCATCATGCTCTCTGGCGGACAAAAGCAACGGATTAGTTTGGCCCGGGCACTTTATACACCGGGCGAACTGCTTATTCTGGACGATGTTTTTTCGGCGGTGGATATTGATACCGAACGCTTTCTGATAAAACAAATTTTTGACAACCAGGCCGTTAAAAGCCTGGTGGTTATTTCGAACCGGATAAGCGTGCTGGAAAAAACCGATTTTACCATTGTGCTTGAAGACGGACGAATGGCTGCTATCGGTACCCATCAGGAATTGCTGAAACAATCGGAATTTTACCTCGATGTGCTGAAATTGCAGCAGGAAAATTATCAAAAGGAGAAGTAGCGCAAATAATGAAAGGAATCAAAAAAATACTGGAACATCAGGACTGGCAACTGCTCCGAAAATATGCCGGCTATTTTAGGCCGCACAAAAAATGGTTTTTCTTTAGCATTGCCTCCATTCCGGTTACCACTGCGGCCGGCATCCTTTTCCTCTGGCTGGTGGAAAACATTGTGGATAATTACATTCTTCCCGGCAATGTTGACGGGTTAATCCGGCAGGTTATTTTCCTTGCACTGGTGCTGTTTCTCAATATTCTTTTCGACGGATTTTACAGCTATTCCTTTTCCAAAGCCGGCAACCTGGCCATTGTTGATCTCCGGAAACAGATGTTTGACAAATCGTTGCGGTTTCCTTTAAGTTATTTCGATAAAAAACCGATTGGTGTAACCTTGTCGCGCCTTACCAGCGATATGGAATCGGTTTCGGAATCGTTTGCCGCAGGAATTCTTGGTTTACTGGCCGACAGCATTAAAACGCTTGCGCTGGTGGGCTACCTTTTTTACCTGAACTGGCGACTGACGCTGGTGTTGCTGTTTGTTGTCCCGCTTATTATTCTGGCCATCAGTTACCTGCGAAAAAAAATAAGGAAAGCGTACGATATTTCGCGCACCAGCCTGGCCAAATCGGCAGCCTACCTGCAGGAAGCACTGAACGGGATGAAAACGGTGCAGTTGTATTCAGCAGAAGAAAAAGTGTTCAACAAGTACGATGGGCTGAACAAGGAGTTTTCCGACGCGCAAAACAAATCGAACATTTACGATTCGTTTCTTTACTCCATTGTGGAGGGAATTACTTCTGTGGCCACGGCACTGGTGATTTGGTACGGCGCCATTCAGATTTGGGATTACGGTTACACCATGGGCGTGCTCATTGTTTTTGTTACCACGCTGGAACGGCTGTTTGTTCCGGTGAAACAGTTTGCCCAGCAAATATCCACCATTCAGCGGGCATTGTCAGCGCTGGAGCACATCAGTGAATTATTTCGGCAGAAGGTGGAAGACCCCTCTGCAAAACCGGAAGGTTACGTGCCTGAACCAATTGCCCTTCAGGAAATTGAATTCAAAAATGTTTATTTCAGTTATTCCGAAGACGGACCCGATGTGTTGAAAAATGTGTCATTCAAACTGCATAAAGGCGACCGCCTGGCGTTGGTGGGCACCACAGGCTCCGGGAAATCGACCATCATCAGGTTACTGGCAAAAACCTACACCGGCTACCGGGGCTCCATTAAAATTAACGGAACAGAACTGTCTGAAATTCCCATCGCTCAGGTCAGGGAAACCATTTCGGTGATGCATCAGGACATTTTCATGTTTAATGACACCGTGGAATTCAACATTGCACTGGGGCGAAAAAACATTTCCCAAGCCGATGTGGAGCAGGCGGCCTCCTTTGTTTATGCCAGCCGGTTTATTGAACAACTTCCCGGTGGATACCGGTTTATGGTTCAGGATAACGGCGATAACCTTTCGAAAGGTCAGGCCCAGTTGATTTCTTTTGCGCGAGCCATTTCCGGAAACAGCGAGCTGATAATTCTCGATGAAGCTACAAGCGCGGTCGATTCCATAACCGAGCAATACATTCAGCAGGCCATAGCCAATATTTTTTCGCTGAAAACCGTAATTGCTGTGGCTCACCGGCTTAGTACCATAAAAAATTCCGATATGATTCTTGTGTTGGAAGACGGGCAAATTATTGAGCGCGGAACCCACACCGAATTGCTGAAATACGGCGGCAAATATGCCCGGTTGCTGCATCAGTTTGAGGAGGAACACAAACAGGATTAAAGTGGCAGATAAATCAAAAATCATTACCCACCCCAATAAATGGATTCAGTTTCTATTGTGGATTATCAGGCTGGGTGAAAGAGGTTCTGTCTCAGAAAAAATGGGCAAATTAAAGGCTTTCAATCCAACTATGAATGAAACTTCTTAGTTTATTGATTTACATTTTGTACTGTTTCAACTTAAAAAAGTTCAATCGAAAATTTTCGAGAATCGTTTAAGCCGGATTCAGCAATGTACTGTTTGAAAGCAGTTAAATATTTTCTTTCGTTTTAATCTTTAACTTTTGCCCAATGGAAAGCTTTGAATTGCTGGTAAGGTTATTTAATTTTAAAATTTCATTGGGTGAAATTCCGGCATATCTTTTGGCAATATCCCAAATCGTATCTCCACTTCTTACGGTGTAATATTCGTAATTCGAATCTAAAGAAGCTGTGGTTTGGGTACTAACCGGGCTGACCGCTTTTCCGACAGATGCCTGTTTTTGCGCAAAAGACATTGTATTTACCCGTTCGTACTTTCCTTTTTGCTCCTTCGGTACATAAACAACCAGTTTTTGGCCTACCCGGATAAGATCGCGGTTAATATTGTTCCAGTACCTTAAATCGGACGCACGCACATTAAACCACGATGAAATGAAGCCCACATTGTCGCCGGATTTTACAGTATAAACCACTCTCTCCTTACCTTCCACATCGGCAGGCGTAAAGTAAGTTGCCGTCGGACTGGCTGGATTCACAAGTTTGTTGTCGGGAAAATATTTTTCACGTTCGTGGGCAAAAACTGCAGTATCCAAATCAATAAAAGCCATAATTTTTTCATTTGGAAGAACGATTGGATAGGGTTTACCGGGTTTGGCCGGAATCACATCACGACGGTACATCGGGTTTAATGAACGCAACTGTTCTTTATCGATACCGAGCGTAGTTTCAAGCTGGTTGAAATGCAGGTAGTCGTGCACAAAAACCGTATCGGTTTGCAGGGAAATGTCCGGAAAACGGGGCTGGAGATTGTGTTCCTTGTAATAATTCATTACGTAGGCAGCAGATATGAAAGCAGGCACATAACCACGGGTTTCGCGGGGCAGCCTGTAATAAATTTCCCAGTAATTCTTTTTACCACCCGACCTACGGATTGCACGATTTACGTTGCCCGGACCGCAATTGTATGCGGCAATAGCCAGAAACCAGTCGTCGTATGTATTATAAAGCTGATTTAAATACCTGACAGCCGCCTCGGTGGATTTAACAGGATCGCGGCGTTCATCCACAAAACTGGTAATTTCGAGGCCCATTTGCCTGCCTGTGCCGTACATAAATTGCCACAAACCGTTAGCTCCAACCCTCGACATCGCTTTTGGATTTAAAGCCGATTCGATAACCGGAAGGTATTTCAACTCCAGTGGCATATTGTAGCGGTCGAGGGTTTCCTCAAACATGGGGAAATAATAAGCGGAAAGGCCCAGCATTGCCTCAACCAAATCGCGCCGCCTTTCGGTATAAAGTATTATAAAGTTTTTAACCACATTGTTGTATGGCAGATCAATTACCTGCTTAATCTCCTGCAACCGGTCAATATAAACCGAATCGGGCAGGTTGGTCGGGAAATAGTCTGTCAGGTCAACTTCTTGCCTGTCAAGATGAAACAGGTTTCTGATATACCAGGAATTTTGCAGACTGTCCATCTTCTCTGAAAAAATATCATTTAAGTCCTCATCGGGCACAGGCCCGGCCCCGAACAACAGAGAATCAGCCATTTCGCCTGAAAAAACAGAATCTTCCGCTGCAATGTAAAGCGAATCGGGATTAATCACGCCTGCTTTGATGGTCTGCATCGCCGGCATATCAATTTTTTGCCTTCCCGGCTCCTGTGCAGTTGCGTTCAAAACTGAAATTATTAAAATAAGACTCGCTGTAAACGTTGCAAACTTCATCTGCATACTTCAAAAATTAATTCTAAAATTTAAGCAATAAACAAAATTATTATCAAAATTCATCATTGATGGCTCCCATTTCAATGTAAGGTCGTCGCTGATATCGAAGTCAAAAAGATGAGCATCAACACTGGCATCAATAATATTCAGCCCGTAAAAACCGACAAAACTGATAATAAGCAAATCCCGGTTCCGCCGGTAATAATCCTGTTGCCTTGAAAGTGCAGTTTTCAGGTTATTAAATTCCGTTGGATTATCCAGATTGTAATTATTTCGCCGCACAGCTTCTATTTTCAGGTAGTCCTGTGTTTCCGGATTTTTGTCTGTAAGGTGGTCATAACCGATTCTGAATAGCTGGTAGTTTTCATTGTTCCAGTTCATAAAATAACCTATGGTTCCGAAACCAATATAGATGAGCGGAACTTTCCAATACTTTTTGTTGTAAACCTGCCCCAGGCCCGGTAGTATTGCAGAGTAAATGGTAGCTTTCCTGGGAGAATGAATTTCTTCCTCCTCTGTTTCAGAAAGTTGCTGTACGGACTGAATTGTATCGGCTTCAATGAGTTGAGCCTGGAGATTAAAAACCACAAGCAACTGAACAAAAATCAAAAAATATTTTAAAGTTGAACCTCTGCTAATCACACTTCACAAATTTTGCCCAAAAATAGAAGTTTCATTTCACAGAGAGCCAGGCATGTTGTAATTATTTGCCGTTTTCAATTATTTTAACAATTCGTTCAAGGTCGTGCGCTGATTTAAAGGGAATTACTACTTTACCCTTTCCTTTCCCATTAACAGAAATGCCGATTCGGGAGCCAAGCAGTTTGCCGAGATGACCTTTATAATCTTTGTATTCTTTGGGCAGTTCTTTTTGTTTGGGTTGAATTAAAGCATCTCCCTCCTCACTCAGGCTGCGCACAATTTCTTCCACTTTTCGCACCGAAAAACCGTATTTCAAAATCTGGTTGTAAATCATTTCCTGAACATCGGCATCCTCAATATTAATGAGTGCCCGTGCATGACCCATGGAAATTTCTTTTTCCCGCAACGCTTTTTGGATTATTGCCGGCAGTTTTAAAAGCCGCAGGTAATTGGCAATGGTTGAACGTTTTTTTCCCACACGGCTGCTCATTTCTTCCTGTGTAAAATCCAGTTCTTCCATCAGGCGTTGGTAGCTGAGCGCAATTTCAATGGCATCCAAATCTTCGCGCTGAATGTTTTCCACCAGGGCCATTTCCAGCATGGCATCGTCTTTGGCATGGCGAATATAAGAAGGAATGGATTCAAGCCCGGCCTTTTGTGCTGCACGAAAACGGCGTTCACCAGCAATAATCTGAAAACTGTCAGGTCCGGTTTTCCGAAGTGTTATAGGTTGAATCAAACCAATTTCGCGGATGGACGCTGCCAGTTCTTCCAATGCTTCCTCATCAAATTTTGAGCGGGGCTGAAAAGGATTCGCTTCAATTTTACTCAATTCCACTTCGCTGATAGCAGCCTGTTTCATTTTATCGGCATCGTCTATCAGTGCTCCCAATCCTCTTCCAAGTACATTCCTCTTAACCATAGTCAAAATTTTAACTGTTAATGATTTTACTTTCCTGTGCCATGCGCGTCATTCCGTTTCGCTGCAGTATTTCGCGGGCCAGGTTCATGTGGTTAATGGCGCCGCGCGAACTTGCATCGTAATGGATAACCGGTTTTCCGTAACTGGGCGCTTCACTCAGTTTTACATTTCGCTGGATTACGGTTTCGAAGACCATATCCTGAAAATGGTGCTTCACCTCTTCGTAAACCTGATTGGAAAGGTTCAGACGCGAATCGAACATGGTAAGCAGAAAACCTTCAATTTCCAGCGCCGGGTTTAGCCGGTTCTGAATAATCTTGATGGTATTCAGCAGTTTCCCCAAACCTTCAAGCGCAAAATATTCGCATTGCACCGGAATAATAACCGAATCGGCTGCAGTTAAAGCATTTACTGTAATCAACCCTAAAGACGGTGAACAATCTATAAAAATAAAATCGTAAATATCTTTCAGTTTTACAATGGTACTGCGCAGCACTTTTTCGCGGTTAGGCAAATTAAGCATCTCAATTTCAGCACCAACCAAATCAATGTGGGATGGAATAATATCGAGGTTTGGCACTTCGGTTTTCAGAATTACTTTTTCCGGATCGATTTCATCCACAATACATTCGTAAATGCTCGACTGCACATTTTTCACATCGAACCCAAATCCGGAAGTGGCATTCGCCTGCGGATCCGCATCGATAATCAGTACTTTTTGCTCTAAAACTGCAAGGCTGGCAGCCAGGTTAATTGTTGTGGTTGTTTTTCCAACTCCACCTTTCTGGTTTGCCAGTGATATGATTTTTCCCATCAGATCTTTATTTTTTTTTGAACGGGTTCAAATTTAATAATTTAGCTTTAACTGCCTCAAGGTATTTTTCGACATCGACCGTTAGTAACTGGTTAAAAAGCTGGAATTGAGGAGATAAAAAGTTTATATTTTCTCCAATTCCAGCATCTTTTTCAACCTTTTTTTTTCAATTGGCATCACTCCGGGACTTTCACAAACCAATCCGCCGGCCAGGTTGGCGATTAATGCAATTTGCCAGGGCGGCAAACCTGCTGCCAATGCCAGACTCGCCGCACTTAGCACTGTATCACCAGCTCCAGAAACATCTGCAATTTCACGAATTACTGCCGGAAAATACTGTTTTTTTGTTCCGTTGCTGATAAAAACGCCCAACTCGGAAAGGGTAATAAAAATGAGCTTCAGGTTTTGCTGATTTTTAAATGCAGCAACAGCATTGCTCAATCCCTCCAAATCTCCTTTTTTCAGTTGTTCGCCGGTTCCGTCTAAAAATTCATAAAAATTAGGCTTAAAAAGATCGACATTTTTGTACAAGTTGAAGTTTCGTTTTTTAGGGTCTACCGAAACAGGAATTCCCTTCTTTTGGGCCATTTCATTCACATTCTCAAACAACTTGCGGGTAATCATCCCTTTGTCGTAATCCACAAAAATAATGACATCAACATCACTGTTTTCAATTTCATTAAAAACCTTTTCTGTTAACTTCCTTTCCAATTCAATATCGATGGGCTGGGTAGATTCCTCATCCACCCGGGCAATGTGCTGGCCTTTTCCAATAATCCGGCTTTTTACCGTTGTTGGCCGATTGGGATCTTCAAAAATACCGTGCCCGGGCAAATTTTTTTCTGCAATCAATTTTTTAAATTCTATGCCGGCTATATCGCTGCCAACCACCGAAAACAACACCGGTTTTGCACCAAGAGCCAACAAATTAAGTGCAACATTTGCAGCGCCACCGAGCCTGCTTTCGCGTTTATTAACTAAAATTACGGGAATTGGTGCTTCGGGTGAAATTCGCTCCACGTTTCCCCAAAGGTAGGTGTCAACCATGGCATCGCCAATCACAATGGCACGCATTTGGCTAAATTTTTCAAAAATCTGTTTTATTTCTCTTTCCTCCACCCGATTTTATTAAAAACGCAAATCTAACAAAAAACATGAACCAGTAAAAGAACACACAGCAACTGTAAACCTTAAAATCAGAAATTTCAAACAGACTATGCCGGGTCAACATCTATATTTACCACACAACTGCTGTTTTCCGGCTGGTTGCGCACCCATTCAATGTTTTCAAGAATAAACTTTTTTACCTCTGGCAGCGGAAGTTTCGGATGTATTTTCAGCCAGATTTCCTTGTGGTACCAAAGCTGAATGCGGCTGACAAGCGGGAATTCGGGTCCCAAAACCACCAGCGAACTGTTTTTTCTGAGACTGTCGGCCAGTCGTCCGGCAACACGGTTTACATTTTCCGGGTTTTTGTGCTTCACCACCAGTTTTATCAGTCTGAAATAGGGCGGATATTTGAACAGTTTCCGTTCTGCCATTTGTGCTTCAAAAGCAGTCATGTAATCCTGCCGGCGAATAAGATCAATCAGCGGATGCTCAGGCTGAGCAGTTTGTACCACCACTTTCCCCCTGCTATGTTTTCTTCCGGCACGGCCGCTCACCTGCGACACCAATTGGTAAGCCCGTTCATGCGCTCTGAAATCAGAAAAATTTATCAGGTTATCGGCGTTTAAAATTCCCACTACACTCACATGCTCAAAATCGAGCCCTTTGGTTACCATTTGAGTGCCAATGAGAATATCAGTTTTACGCGATTCCAGGTTATGTATAATTTTCCCGAAGGCATTTTTCGAACGGGTGGTATCCAAATCCATTCGTTCTATTCGTTTTCCAGGAAACAACGGTTTTAGTTCATCCTCTATTTTTTCAGTACCAAATCCGCGCGATTTAATTTCCGGTGAACCACATTCCGGGCATTCGGGAGGCATAGCAATGCTGAAACCACAATAATGGCAGGTTAGCCGACTTTTGTACTTGTGGTAAGTCAGACTCACATCACAGTTTTTGCATTTGGGAATCCATCCACAGGTAAAACATTGTACAAAAGGTGAATATCCGCGCCGGTTCTGAAAAAGAATAACCTGTTCGTGGTTGTTGAGTGCATCTTCCATCCGGCTAAAAAGTTCGGGTGTGAGCACCGATTTCATTTGTTTTTTCTTCCATGCACGTTTTAAATCGGCCACAATAATTTCGGGAAGTTCCATGTTGGAGTGCCGTTTCGTGAGATTCACCAGCCCGTATTTTCCGGCAAGTGCATTGTAAAAGCTCTCATACGAAGGCGTTGCTGAACCAAGCAAAACACCGGCATTGTTTTGTTTGCCCAATACTACGGCCATATCGCGTGCATGGTAGCGCGGCGCCGGGTCGAACTGTTTAAAGGAGTTTTCGTGTTCCTCATCAACAATTACCAGCCCCAAATTTGAAAAAGGCATAAACAGGGCAGATCGGGCTCCCAAAATAACCTGGTAACCTTCTTTCGGATTGGTTTGAAACTGTAAAACCTTTTTCCAGATTTCCACCCGCTCCTGGCTGTTCAGGCGCGAATGGTAAATGCCCACTTTTGTTCCAAAAACATTTTTGAGGCGTTCAATAATTTGGGTGGTGAGTGCAATTTCAGGCAGCAAATACAGGGCCTGTTTCCCTTGTTTCAAAACCTCATCAATCAGATGGATATAAATTTCTGTTTTGCCGCTGGCAGTAATTCCATGAATTAAAGTAACCTGATTCTTTTCGAAACAGATGTTAATTTCGTCCAGTGCCAGCTTCTGGTGTTTGTTCAGCAAGTTTAAATCTGCCTGTTTCGAAATTTTATCTTCAATACGCGAAATCTGCTTTTGAAATAATTTCAAAATATTCTTTGACACCAGTTCATTTAAAATGGCAGAACTGAATTCAGTTCCCTTCAGCAACATTTTTTTTTGAATTTGAAAAACTTGTTCAGCTTGAAAAATATGGGTTTTTTCAATAAAATGAAATAATAAAGCCTGCTGTTTTTTGGCGCGTTGAAGGGTTTCGGCTGCCGTCAGCAAATCTGTTTCAGTTTTTGTCTGAGGATGCAATTTTACCCACGTTTCGGTTTTAGCTTTGTATTTGGCATTTATTTTTTCTTCAACCTGAATGATATTTTTATCGAGGAGTGATTTTAAGGCAGTGTATGAAAACTCACGGCCAAGTTTTTTCTGCAAAGCATCAAGCGTAGAAACATCCTTTTTTACCAGATCTAAAATCCGAAATTCCTTTTCAGTAATTTCCTGTTCTTCATCATCCCCTGCCAATATGATTTTCGATTTACTTTCCAGTTTTAATCCGGTTGGAATGGCTGCCCTAAAAACGTCACCAAGTGTGCAGCAATAGTAATCTGCCATCCATTTCCAAAGCTCCAGGTTTTGGGGAAAAACTACCGGTTCTTCATCCAAAAGCTGGACGATATCTTTTAATTCAATGTTTTCAGGGGGAGTTTCCGAGAGGGATAAAACAAGGGCGGCATAAAACTTTTTGGCCCCAAACTGCACCACTACCCTTTGCCCCGGTTTAATGGCAGCATGCCACTTTTCAGGCACCCGATACGAATAAGCATCGTGCAAGGAAAGGGGTAAAATAACCTGTGCAAATTTTTCGGGCATGGATACTACATCTCAAACATCTGTTTCAAAATTATCATCGTCAAAATTAAATTCCACTTTACTCTGAATTATAATTTCTGATAAAATATCATTTAAATAACTTTCAAATAAAGTTTGTTGTTGGAAATTTTTTACTTCATATATTTTGGGTTCTCTATTCAATTTTTCACCATTTAGTTCCGATAATTCTTGCACCCGCCTTAATCCTATTTTGGTAAATTCCTCATCTATTTCTATTCCTATCGATTTTCTGCCAAGCTTCTTCGCAACGTATGAAGTAGTAAATGTTCCAGAGAATGGGTCGAGGACAATGTCATTAGGATTTGAACTGGCTTTTATTATTCTTTCAAGTAATGCTATCGGCTTTTGAGTAGGATGATTTTCATATTCAGCCATTCGATAGCGAACTCTCGGGAAATTCCAGACGTTACCAGGTACCTTCTCATTGTTATAAGGTTGAGGTGGATCCTTCCTGTAATCGATCAGTTTTCTTTTTGCTCCGGTTTTTGCTTCAACTTTTATATCATCAGAGTTGAAAGTATAATTTTTTTTGTCTTTAACACAAAACAGTATAGGTTCATACATCGAGCCATAAAAACTCCTGGCTTGAACGCCTGAACTATCATAAGACCATACAATTCTTGAAAGTATTTCTATTTTTGAACGTAAGTAAATATCAAAAAATGGCATGTACTGGGTTGAAGTCATTATATAAAAACTGCCGGAAGGTTTTAATTTATTGACACATAAATCCATCCATTTATAACACCATTTCAAATAGTCTTCATCTGTTGCCCACTTATCTTTTAATCCATTAAAATTTTTACCAATATTATATGGTGGATCAGCAAAAATTAAATCTATGCTACCATCTTTTATTTCATTTTCTAAAACATCTATTGCATCACCCTGGTAGATCAAATGTTCATTATGTGAATGTTCAACCATAGCTTTTTGTTATTTATTAATTCTTTTCCCGGCAATTTTAAGTTACCTTTTCCATAATGCCTGTTCATCATGCTTTATGAATAATTTAAAGGATAGTCAACCAACAATTAAAATTAGTCAACATCCTGTAATTGACAAAAAAATCTATTAAAAGTTGTTATTAAAATTTTAACAGCGGGTTATTAACAATTTTCTGTATTGTATTGTATCGTCAGTCTGGAAATATGCGAGACTCACTGATTAAACCGTTCTTTTATCCACGAAGCCACATCTTCCATGACCCAGTTGGGCGTTGAGGTAGCTCCACAGATTCCTACCGACTCTGCACCCTCGATCCAAACCGGATCAATTTCTGAAATTCTGGAAATATGATATGTTCGGGGATTTTCCTCTTTGCAAACCGTAAAAAGATAACGCCCGTTGGAACTTTTATGGCCGGCCACAAATAAAATCACATCAAAATTTTTGGCAAACTGTTTTAAGTTGGGAACCCTTTTTGAAACCTGCCGGCAGATGGAATCCTTTATTTCAATTGGCACTCCTGGTTTCATACTGGATTTTACCTTGTCGGCAATGGCATAAAAATCTTCTACCCGTTTTGTGGTTTGCGAATAAAGTGAAACCGGACGTGAAAAGTCGATGAGATTAACGTCATTAATGCTTTCCAAAATAATGGCCTTCTTATCAACCTGCCCGTCGAGGCCAACAATTTCTGCATGTCCTTTTTTACCGTAAATTACAATCTGCCCATTTTGATTTTTTGTTTTTTCGTAAGATCCTTTCACTTTTTCCTGCAAGGTTAAAACTACCGGACAGGTGGCGTCTATCAATTCGATATTATTATTTTTTGCGTGTTCATAAGTTTCCGGCGGTTCACCATGTGCACGAATAAGTACCCTGCAATCTTTCATTTGCATGTATTCCTCCCGGCTAATGGAATGTAAACCCATTTTTTCCAAACGTTCCACTTCCATTCCGTTGTGCACAATATCACCCAAACAGTATAATTTATCAGCCGTTTTCAATTCGCTTTCGGCTGATTTTATTGTTTTAATTACGCCAAAACAAAAACCTGAACGTTTATCGATTTCAACTCTCATTTTCTTCCTCCATTTTTTCTTTTGCCCTTTCCAAACTCCACTGCAACTGTTGTTCACGCGTTAAATAACTGTTATCCAAAACAATGGCATCATCCGCTTTTTTCAGTGGACTAACTTCCCGGCCCGAGTCGATGGTATCGCGGTCTTCCACATTTTTCAGAATTTCATCAAACTCTACTTCCTGGCCTTTTTCTTTTAGTTCCAGGTAGCGGCGCTGTGCCCTGATTTCGGGCGATGCCGTCATAAAAATTTTCAGTTCAGCACGGGGGAAAACCACGGTTCCAATATCGCGGCCATCCATTACGATGCCTTTGTTTTTGCCGTTTTCCCGTTGTTGTTTCACCATTTGGTGGCGCACTTCGGCAATGGTACTAATCGGGCTCACATTTTGGGAAACTTCCAGTTGCCTGATTTCATCTTCCACATTTTCACCATTCAGAAAGGTTGTGTTTTTTTCTGTGTTTTCATCCCAGTGAAAAGTGATTTTAATGTCTTTCATTCCTTCAATTACCTTTTCCCGGTCGGGCTGACCATTTTTAATCCATCCGTTACGCAGGGCGTGCAAAGTCACCACGCGGTACATAGCGCCGCTGTCGATATAAATGTAGCCCAACTCGCGGGCCAGTGATTTGGCCAGTGTACTTTTTCCACACGATGAATGCCCGTCAATGGCTATTATTATCTTTTTTTTGATCATTTTCCAAGGATTTACGCAAATATAAAGGATTTTTCAAATCAGACCCAATTGTCTTTTAATTAAAACCGCTCGTTTAAATTAATGGCAAGGGAGAAAAGGTTGGAGGAGCCGGCCAAATGGAAACGGGAAGTGGCAAAATCGAGCCGGAAGCGTTTGACTTTTAACCCAAATCCCATTGAAAACCCCACTGTGGAAAGACGTTCGTCATATTTCAGTTCCTGCCGGCGCTGGTAATTGTATCCTGCACGAAGAGTGAAATTTTGAGAAGGAAGAATTTCCACCCCCAAAACCGCATGACGCATAATTTGTTTTGCAAAACTTTCACGGCGCTCGTACCAGTTTTCGAGGGTTTGCTGGTTTTCTTCCTCCGACCAGCCCAAATCCCAGTTGGTGAGGTGTTGCATAGTGAGCGAAAGCATAACGGGTGCATATTTCAACTTTGTACTAATTCCGGCCTGCAGGTTAAACGGAATGGGTTCGCGGCTCCCATCTTCGTAATAAGTTGTAATTTGTCCGCCAATATTCCGGGCTACAAGCGCCACATGGGTCAGGCTGTCTTTAGCGCTGAAACTCATACCTAAATCGGCAGCCAGACCAAACGAACGGTAGCTTTCAAAAACCGAAAAAACCGGTTTGAGATTTGCTCCGTAACTAAGCCGTTTATATTTGTTGGAATAAATCATATTCAGGGCATATTCGGCTGCATTGAAAAAATTTCCTGTGAGCTCGCCCAGTTCAGTTGCTTCTTTAAATTCGCCGTAGTTGATATAGTGCATTCCGAGGGCAAAATTCCCAATTCCGTTATAACTGCGGGCATACGATGCATAGCCGTAATTGATGTCTATAAAATAATTTACGTAGTTCACCAAAACCATATTATTCATTCCCTGGTGCAACAAGGCCGGATTGTGAAATGGCAGGTTCAAATCGGAAGTATCGGAAAGCGCGACCTGGTTTCCACCAAGCGCCGCCATCCGGGCCGAGTTAGTCAGCTCCAGAAACTGGTAGGTGGTTTCGCCGCCAATCTGGGCTTTCCCTGTAAAAAAAGAAAGTATAAAAAGCAGTATAAGGTAAAATTTACGGTTCATTCACTTTTTGTATATCCGATAAAACGCCAAAAGTAGGGAAATATTACGTGTTCCGTATGCTAACATTTAAGAGTTGGTTATTTCAGCTTTTTCATCTTTAATTTTTCTCTTTCCAGTTCTATCACATTATGTAATTTCTTTTGCAGCAACTCTTTTGGTGGCAATTCCATCCAATATTCCGCTACTCGAATTTCAGAATTATCAAGTTGTAACAGCTCAATTTGTTCTTTTGAACCTTCTGAACATAGAATTAATCCGATAGGCGAATTCTCCCCACTCTCCAATTCGTATTTTTCAAGGTAGCGCAGGTACAATTCCATTTGACCTTTGTATCGGGCTTTAAAACGACTCAGCTTTAAGTCAATTGCAACAAGCCGTTTCAGTTTTCGATGATAAAACAATAAATCAAGTTTAAAACTGTCGCCGTCGATTAACATTCTTTTTTGTCGTTCAACAAATGTAAAGCCTTGTCCCAATTCCAAAATGAATTTTTCAAGCTCCCGCAAAATGGCATCTTCCAAAGATTTTTCGCTGAAATTGTTCTCTAAACCAAGAAAATTAAGAAAGTATGGATCTCTAAATACCAAATCAGGTGTAAGTTTGTTCTCTTCCCTTAATCCTTTTAATTCATGTTTTATGAGTTCTTCAGGCTTTTTTGAGATTGCTGTCCGTTCATAAAGCATTGAATCAATCTTTTGGTTAAGTGTTCTGGTATCCCAATTTTCCAGTTTTATCATCTCAATGTAAAATTCACGTCTGAGTTCATCTTTTAAGTACATTATTGTTCGGAGATGTGTCCAATTCAATTTTCTACTCAATGCGTAGAGAATTTCTTTATCGGGAAAAGTCTCCGCAATGCGTAGACAATGTCTGATTTGCTGTTCGCTCCAACCTTTTCCAAATTCCTGAGTTAATTTTTGAGAAAGTGTTTTTACGACTTCTTTCCCATATTCCGCACGTTTGTTTTCAAGTATTTCATTATTAACTCGTTGACCAATATTCCAGTATAGAATTGTGGTCGCTGCATTAACAGCAACCGCAACGTTTTGCCTTGCTTCTTCAACCAGGTGTTTGATTTCTGAAAACAGATTGTTGATATTTTTGGGCGAATTGCTCATGATAAGATTTATTAGATGCTTGCCTGATATATTATTTCGTTTTGAATCTGGATTTACATCGTTTAGTTTCAATTTTTTTCAACTTGTATTTATTTGTTTTTCAAAAATATAAAATTGTTTTTCAAAATTGCCTATGGAATGGTCTTTTTCAGACTTTCAAAAACCTCATACACCACCGGACAGGTTTCGCAATTTTTATGTGACAAATTCAGGATTTGGACAAACCTTTTGCGGTTGGTGTGCGGATATTCGCGGCAGGCTTTGGAACGGTTTTCGTAAACCACACAGTAATTATCGGGAAGTAAAAACGGGCAGGGTCGGGAGTTGAAAACAAAATCACCGACTTCGTCGGTTTTTACGTATTGTTCCAGAAGGGCGGAAGGTTTCATCTTTAAATGTTTGGCCAGCCGGTCAATGTCTTTGTCTGTCAGCCTTGGCCCGATGGTTTTGCAACAGTTGGCACAATCGAGGCAACTGAATGATTCGAAAGCTTCGTGATGCAGACTGTGAACCTCATCGTCCAGGTTTTTGGGCTTTTTCTTTTTGAGTTTCTTAATGAATGCACCCGTTTCCTGCCTGTTTTTATCGGTAAGCAGTTTTAATTCTTCGGGCGATTTGTATTCTGCCTTTTTCATTACGAAATGGTATGCACTTCAATAATCTTTTGTTTTGGCGGCCTTCTTCTTCGGGCCTGGGCGAGAAACAATCCGGCAATTACCACCAGAATACCGAGAATTTTCTGAATTCCGAGTTCTTCCTTCAAAATAAAAAAGGAAAGAATGGCTACAAAAACCGGAATAAGGTTCACAAATGTATTGGAGCGGTTTACCCCGATTTGCCGGATACTTTGGGTGAAAAACACGAAGGCCAGTGTGGAAGCAAAAACAGCCAGCAAAATGATGGCCCTGAAAGCCTGCGGATGAAAGGGTGTGGCTAAAAAATCATTCATATCAACCACCAGCCAAACAGGCAGAAACAGCCCTATTCCAATGAGGTTCTGGTAGGCAATAATGGTAAGGGTATTGTAACGCGCAACCACGTGTCGCAAAACAATGGAATAACCAATGGCGGCAAAAACCGCCAAAAACTCCAGTCCTACTCCAATGGGTGCTGCATCGAAACGGAAAGAACTGTCGAGCACAACCAATGCAATGCCCATGAATGAAAGCGCAAATCCCGCAATGTTTTTCCACGTTACTTTTTCGCGAAAAAAATACCAGGCTGCAATGGGTGATAAAAGCGGAATGGTTCCCACAATAACTGAAGCAACGGTAGAAGAAACGTAGGTTAACCCGTAACTTTCGCCTAAAAAATAGAGAAACGGCTCGAAAAAAGCCATCAGAAAAAACAACTTAAAATCTTTTTTGGTAGGTTTTTGCAACCGCTTCAGCGCCCATGCAATAACCAGAATGAGTGCGGCAGAAATGATTAGCCGGAACAATACAACAGTGATGGGCTTGTAGGCCAGAAATGCAATTTTGAACCATACAAACGAAAATCCCCAAAAAAAGGCTGCTCCGAGCGCTGTAAAGTAAGCCAGTAAATCTTTATTTTTCATGGATTAAAAAACTGGCAGCAAAAATAAACTTTTATGCCGATTTGGAAATAACCTCTCTTTCAGCACATTTTACAGGTATAAATCATGAAAATGAACAAACATCCCTGTAAATTTGAAAGAAATCCATAAATTTGAAAGTCGAAATTCAAATAATAAACTATAAATACCAGGAAATGATGATTAAAAAAATGACTTTCAAAATTTTGTTTTTTGCAGGAGTTGTTGCCTTTGCGGCACAGACTTTTATGGGTTGCAGCCCGGCTCCGGGGGAGAAATTTTTAGGTTTGCAACTTTACTCTGTTCGGGATGACATGAAAAAAGATGTAAGCGGCACTGTTGCCAAAGTGGGCGAAATGGGTTATAAATTTGTTGAAGCCGCCGGCTACAGCGACGGGAAATTTTATGGCATGTCGCCAACTGAATTTAAAACATTGTGCGAAAGCAACGGTTTGCAGTTTCTCGGTTCGCATACAGGACGACACTTGCCCGACTCGGCAAACTGGGATGAAACAATGGCCTGGTGGGATGAATGCATTGATGCACACGCGGCCGCCGGAGTTGTTTGGATTGTAAAACCTTCGATGGGACAAACCGGCTATAACAGCCTCGAAGGGCTTAAACGTACCTGCGAATATTTTAATTTAATTGGCGAAAAATGCAATGCAAGAGGTATTCGTTTTGGTTATCACAATCATGCCAAAGAATTTACAACAGAACTCGAAGGTAAGCCGGTTTACGACTGGATGCTTGAACTCACCGACCCGCAAAAAGTAATGTTCCAATTAGATCTTTACTGGATTGTTGAAGGCGGCAAAGACCCCCTGGATTATTTCGACCACTACCCCGGCAGGTTTGAAGTATGGCACATTAAAGATAAAGAAGAGCTTGGAGCCAGCGGCATGATGGATTTTGAAAGCATGTTTGCAGCCCGGCAAAAATCAGGTGCACAATATGGTGTTGTAGAAGTTGAAAGATATAATTTTGAACCGCTGGTGAGTTGTGAAAAAAGCCTCGAATTTTTGAAAGAAGCGGATTATGTAGATTTTTATTAGGCAGGGAATTTTAATTCTGAAAAACCCGTGGTGCAATTTAGTTTACCACGGGTTTTTTATTTTCAAAACTTTCCAAATTTAAAAGTCAGCCCAAAATGCAATCCATTCAAAACATTTTCGTTCATTCCGGTTAATTCAATATTTGATGTGTAACGGTAACTTAGCGTTGCCGCTGTACGGAAAAATCTTGCCAGGTTAAATTCCAGTTCCACTGCAGGTTCCACTATAAAAAAGAAATCACCTTCTGCAGAATCGTACCGGGGATGATCCCAGAAACCGGGAGCATAATGCCTGACCAGTCCGGCACCGCCTACGCCAAACAAAACAGGGAAAGCCACATGCACCGGCTTTAACCCGCCTAAAATAGGCTCAATAAAAATTCCGCCATATCCACCTGCAAGTGAGTGCCTTACTTCAGTTTCATCCATCCATCTGTAAGTATCAAAATCATTTACAAAACCATAACCGGCAATACCAACGGCTGTAGCATGGTTAAAAATAAGTGCCATCCGACCACCTGTAACCAGGGCATCTTTCCCGTCAATTTGCGAATAACCCATTGAAAAGCCTCCATAAAAGCCTAAACTTTTAGATTGTGAAAATAAAGTCTGAATTTCGTTTGGATTTTGATCATTCTGTGCATAAACAAAGGTGCATACCAATGTCAGCACAATCGACATTGTTAATTTTCTCATAGCAATAAAATTTTTGTGATAAATAAAATTATAAATTCTGTTTCCTGTTTTAAGATCAAAAAAGGTATTTAACAGTAAGTGCAAAATCGAGCAAACGGACATCGAACCCATGCCTGCCAAATACATCAAAAAAAGGTTTTGCTTCGAAGCCAACTTTTACGGGCGCTTCGTAAAAAAGATATTCAACTCCAATCAATCCGTCCAATCCGGCGAGTAAGGAACGCTGTGTGGCAAACCTCCTGATATTTCCCTCAACAACGGGTTCATCCCAGCTTTCGAAACCAAAATGAACACCGGCGCCGTAAAAAAACACCAGTTGATAAGAAAACGGAAATAAGTCGTATTGGTAGAATTCGGTTAAAGCATGTAACTGAACACCACGGCTACGGACTGAAAGCAGGGCTCTTAGTGAGTGCATTTCGCTGGTGTAGTAACGGTATTCAATTCCCGGACTTATCCAACCTGCACGAATTCCAGTCGCATGTTTAAAACCCTGGGCACTTGCACCTGTAATTGTTAAAATGAAAACTGCCACAAACAAAATCCGTTTCATGAAAGCATGTTTTTGGGTCTAATTTACCTAATTTTTATGAATTACGCTTCCCGAACCCGAAACTTGTGATTCCACAACCGGGTTTCCCCCGTAAAATACATTCCCACTTCCTGAAATTATGGCCTTCAACCAACGTTCAACATAAACCCAAACTTCTCCGGAACCGGAAACTTTTGCATTACAATCCCGAACATCCAGATCCCAGGCATCAATTTCGCCCGGACCGCTAACTATCATGTCAGCAACCCGCGAAGTGCCTGAAATATACAAAAGTCCTGACCCGGAAACCACCGCATCAGTTAAAAGTGCATCCACAGAAGTTTCGATGGAACCAGAGCCCGAAACCACAAAACGGAATTCTTCACCCCCAAAAAAACCGGTTGTAATACTACCCGAACCACTTTGAACAATTCCATCAATATAAGGAATCGTAACAAAAACTTCCACAGGCATACAGTTTCTCAAACTCGTCAGGCCCCGGGTATGAATTTTTAAATTGTTCCTTATGCGCCGCTAAAATCAACCCCTTCGAACAGAATAGACGGAGTCAGCCACGATGAGTTTTCATTTACATCGTTTCCAACCTCCCCAATATTCGACCAGAGTTCCTGCATATTTCCGGTAATGTTCATTTCAGAAACCGGTTGAACAATTTTTCCTTTTTCAATAAGAAAACCTTCAATACCGTATGAAAAATCGCCTGTTGAACCGTTGCTGTTTCCGCCATTAAAGCCGGTTACCAAAATACCCCGGTCAACTGTGGCAACCAAACCGTCCAGATTTTTATCTCCCAATTTAAAAACCAGGTTGGTATTGCTGCCTGAAGTAGGCTCCATTTCAAGCTTTTTGCCATAATAGGTATCGATAAAATAATTTTTCAGTACTCCGTTTTCAAAAACCGGGCGTTTTTTGGTTGCCAGCCCTTCACTATCGAACAATCTGCTGCCACGGCCTGACATAATAAACGGATCATCCATTACCGAAAGTTTTTCTGAAAATACTTTTTCACCCAGCTTATCAATCAGGAATGAATTTTTCTGTTGAATGGCCGAACCGTTCATTGCCGAAATTAGCGGTCCAAACAACCTCGAAACCGTTCGGTTCTCAACAATCATAGGCATTTTACCCGATTCCAGCTTTTTCTGCCCTATTTTTTGCAAGGCACGTTCAAGCGCTTTTTGGCCAATATCTTTTTTCTTCAGTTCATTGTAAAAAATGGCCGATTCACTCCAGTGTGACTCCGGACGGGCATCGCCGCCTTTCACTGAAACCTGAGCATTCAGCCCGTAATATGAATTGGATGTGTCGCCTTCAAAACCATTGCTGGTAACCATTACCCGCTCATTCAAACCGTCGTAATAACTTGCAGATACCGAAATAATGCGATCATCTTTTCCCAAAACTTCTTTTTCAGCCTCAAATGCAAGATTTATTTTTTCCTGTGGATCGTGATTGTCAAAACTTTTATCCAAAGTATTCAAATCCTGCCCGCCGCCTTTGTAATAAAGCTCCGGATTGGGCATTGTTCTGAATTCATCTTCAGAAAGATAACGGGTGCCTGCAATGGCTTCCTCAATAAACCGTACCAGTTCTTCCTTTTTCAGCCGGTTGGTGGAATGAGCCGAATACCGGTTGTCCACAAAAAGCCGGATGGAAAGGTTGCTTTGAATCGCCTGTTCCAGTTTGTCTATTTTTTCTTCGCGCACTTCCACACTGCTACTCCGGCTGTTCGAAATGGAAACGCTTGCATGCTGAGCCCCGTTTTCCAGGGCATGGTTCATGGCCCATTTGGCCAGATCATATTTTTCCTGTTTTGTCATTTTAGAAAATCTTTTGGATTATACATCATTTAAACTGAACCACCAACTGTTAATTTTTTCACCAAAACGGTAGGCAACCCGCAGGTAACCGGAACCGACTGGCCGCCTTTCCCGCAGGTCCACGTTCCGTTGTCTATCAAATAGTCGTTGGCCACCATGGTAATATCGGCCAGCACCTGTGGCCCGTTGCCAATAATATTAATGTCTTTAATGGGTTGGGTAAGTTTTCCTTTTTCAATAAGACACCCCGATTTTACAAAAAAGGTAAAGTCGCCGGCGCCAATTTTTACTTCGCCATTACTGAAATTGTCCACATAAACACCGTAATCCACATTGGATATGATATCGTCTTTTGAATGAGGACCGGTTTCCATATAAGTAGCCCGCATACGTGGCAGAGGAATATTCCGGAATGATTCGCGCCTTCCGTTTCCGGTGGGTTCAACCCCATAATATTTTGAACTGATGCGGTCGTGAATGTAGCTGTTTAACATGCCATCCTTAACCAGGTAAGTTTTCTGAACGGTATTCCCTTCATCGTCCACATTTATCGAACCGCGGTTATTTTCCAGCGTTCCGTCGTCGATAATGTTCACAAAACTTTCGGCCACTTTTTTGCCCATTTTATCGCTGAAAATGGAAGTTCCTTTCCGGTTGAAATCGGCTTCAAAAGTATGGCCAATGGCTTCGTGCAGTAAAATACCTGACCCTCCGGCTCCCATAACAACAGGCATTTCGCCGGCTTTAGGTTTGGTGGCTTCAAAAAGCAGGTTGGTGCGATCTACAGCTTCATGCGCCAGTTCATCCACCAAATTTTCAGTAAGCCATTCAAAACCTTTTCTGAATGAACGGGCAGCATAGGCATTTTCAATTTTACCATCCTTTTGCATAATGCAGACTGCACCAAAATTAATCATTGGACGGTAATCGTAAGTAAGGCGGCCTTCAGAATTGTAAAACAGCATATATGATGTTTCGTCGCTCATAAAAGCATTCACTTTTATTACTTTTTCATCGAGTGAAAAAACTTTATCGTTAATTTTCTGAACGAACGGAACTTTATCTTCTACAGAAACTTCCTCCCATTTGCGGGAAATATTGTAATAACTGGCTGGTACTTTTTCATTTATTTCTGCCGGAGCAAAACTGCTGCTACTATTTGCAATATTGGCAGCCATTTTGGCTGCATTCAGCATGGCATCAAGTGTTATGGTTTCTGAATAGGCAAAACCCGTTTGGTCGCCCTTAAGAACCCTGATGCCCACACCAAAACCAATATTGGAAAAAGCCCGGTTCACTTTTCCGTCTTCAAGTCCCAGACTGTTGGATTTTTTGTGTTCAAAAAACAAATCGGCATAATCGCCGCCTTTACTCATGGCTGCAGCAATTACTTTTTGCAGCATTTCGGCCGAAACCTCAAAATGGTCTAAATAATTTTTCACGTTTCCTGATATTTGAACGTTTTGAAATGACTGCAAAAATGGTGGCAATAAAATGCATCCGGCTGCCGTCACTCCGGTTGTTTTAATAAAATTTCGTCTGTTTGTTCTCATCTCCTGTTAAAAATTTTGAAGGTAAAAATAATCAAATGCAAATAATGTGGATAATTTATTTCGATAAGAATTAGACAGAACTAACAACTGAATATTACAATCCGTTCAACATTTTTGTTTTGCATGCAAAATTTATCCCCCAAAAATATTCCATAAATACTTTTAGAAATTAAAATTAACTTACCCCTAAAATATCATACCCTAAAATCAAAATATTACATTTTTTTGGAAGATTCATTCTATTTTTTGCGGGTTTGTTAAAAAAATATCAACTTTTTTGAAAATTTACCCTGCTTTTTAATAGGGTGATTGTGAAAAACACCTATTTTTGGTTCAGAAATAATTTTTAAATTTTTTAGCTATGGCACAGTTCAGATTAAAAGCATTGGAAGAAGTTCTCAACCGTGAACCAAAAGATTTTGTGAGAGAGGACAACCTGGTATCCGACTATTACGGGAAATTGGTATTTGATCAGCCCAAAATGAAAAAATACCTTTCAAAAGAAGCATTCAGTGCCGTAATGGATGCCATTGACAATGGAACGACCATTGACAGAAAGATGTCCAATCAGATTGCACAGGGAATGAAATCGTGGGCGCTTGAAAACGGTGCAACGCACTACACTCACTGGTTTCAGCCACTTACCGACTCAACAGCAGAAAAGCATGATGCATTTATTGACCACAGCGAAAAAGGTGGTGTTATTGAAGGATTTTCAGGAACATTGCTTGCACAGCAGGAACCCGATGCTTCTTCTTTTCCGAGCGGTGGTATAAGGCAAACTTTTGAAGCCCGCGGTTATACAGCCTGGGACCCGTCTTCGCCGGCATTTATCAGCGAAACTACCTTATCCATTCCTACTGTATTCATTTCGTACACCGGGGAAGCACTTGATTATAAAACCCCGCTTTTAAGAGCATTGCACTCCATTGACAAATCGGCAACGGCAGTTTGTCAGTATTTCGATAAAAATGTAAGTTCGGTGAAGGCTAACCTGGGTTGGGAACAGGAATATTTTTTAATTGATGAAGCTTTGTTTATGGCCCGGCCCGACCTGATGCTTACCGGAAGAACTTTAATGGGACATGCCTCATCAAAAGACCAGCAACTGGATGACCACTATTTTTCTTCCATACCAACCCGCGTTAACCGGTTTATGCAGGATGTGGAAAACGAAGCTTACAAACTGGGCATTCCGGTAAAAACCCGACACAACGAGGTTGCACCAAACCAGTTTGAGCTTGCACCTATTTACGAAGAAGCCAACCTGGCCAACGACCACAACCAATTAATAATGGATATTATGCTGAAAATTGCCCGCAGGCACAAATTCCGCATTCTTTACCACGAAAAACCGTTTGCCGGAATTAACGGATCGGGTAAGCACAACAACTGGTCGCTGTCAACCAATACCGGCGTAAACCTTTATTCACCCGGAAAAAATCCAAAATCGAACCTACTGTTCCTGACTTTTGTAATCAACACATTAAAAGCAGTTTACGACAATCAGGATTTACTACGCGCCAGCATTTACCATGCAGGAAACCAGCACAGGCTGGGAGCAAACGAAGCACCGCCTTCAATTATATCCGCATTTTTAGGCACCGAAGTTTCCAAAATGCTCGATTTAATGGAAGAATCGGTAGTTGACCGTAAAATGACCCCGGATGAAAAAACCGCCCTTAAGTTAAATATTGGACGTATTCCCGAAATTATTCTCGACAATACCGACCGAAACCGTACTTCGCCTTTTGCTTTCACCGGAAACCGGTTCGAATTCCGTGCCGTTGGTTCATCGGCTAACTGTGCTTCGGCATTGATTGCCTTGAATACTGTTGTGTCCAACCAACTTCAAAAGTTTAAAACTGAAGTTGATGAATTAATTGAAAAAGGAACCAAAAAAGATGAAGCCATCTTCCAGGTGCTCAAAGAGCTGATTATCGCGTCAAAACTCATCCGTTTTAATGGTGACGGTTATAGTGCCGAGTGGGTTGAAGAAGCTGCAAAACGGGGGTTAACCAACGTAAACAGCGTACCCGAAGCTCTTTCGGTATATGCCCGCCCTGACGTTATTGAAATGTTTGAAAATATGGGAATTCTTAACCAGTCAGAACTGCATGGAAGGGTTGAAGTAGAATTTGAAAAATTTATTATGAAAATTCAGATTGAAGCACGCGTTTTGGGCGACCTTGCCATCAATCATATTGTTCCGGTGGCTGTTGCATACCAGACTACACTTCTGAAAAATGTTAAAAACATTAAAGAAGTATTTCCTGCCGATGAGTTTGAACAACTGGCCGGCGCCCGCTTGGATCTTATCAGGGAAATTGGCGGACATATTTCAGCCATCAAAGCCAAAAGAAAAGAGATGATTGATGCCAGGAAAAGAGCGAATGTGATTGAGGAGGTTATTGAAAAAGCAAAAGCTTACGATGAAACGGTTCGTCCTTACCTTTCAGATATCCGCTACCACATTGATAAGCTGGAACTGATTGTTGACAATGAACTCTGGCCACTTCCAAAATACCGTGAATTACTCTTTGTCAGATAATTAACAACATTTTAATCTCAAATATAAAGAGGCTCGGCAATTGCGATGAGCCTCTTTTTTTTCATTCTATACTTAAAATGCTATAAAGCCGTTATTTTTACAACCAATAAAAAAAATAATTTACTTTTACTTTCCGAAAGTTGAAATGGGAATGAATAAATACGTCAGGTTAATCATTTTTTCGATAATAGCTGTTTTTTTGGCGTCGTGTGGTGCAAGCAGATTAGGACGCGATGCATTGCTATCACATCAAATTGGAGAATATTACAAAGCCATTGAAAAATACCGTAAAGCAAGCCGAAAAGAAAAAGACCGGGTAAAACGAAGGGAATATGCCTATTCCATTGCCGAGTGTTACCATTACATTGGCGATTACGAGCGGGCTGCGTTGTATTACCAAAATGCAATTCGCAGGGGTTACGAAAACCCGGAAGCACTTTTTCATTTGGCAGAAATGTTTCGGTTCACCCAAAAATACGAAGACGCAATAGAAACATACCGGATTTTTCTCGATTCCGTTCCGGGCCACGACCGGGCACGGGCAGGCTTGGAAGCCATTCGTAAAACCCAGGAATGGATTGCCAAACCAACCCGACACATCATTAATCCCATTAAAGAAATAAATTCACGGGAAAGCGACTATTCGCCGGTTTTTGTTGGTGGCCGGGATAATGAAGTGATTTTTACCTCCTCCAGGCAGGCAGCAACCGGAAAACGGAAAAGCATGATTACCGGCCAGGATTATACCGATCTGTTCAGGGCAACATTCAGTGTACAGCGCCAAAAGTGGGAACAACCCCAATTGCTCGATGAAAACCTGATTATCAATTCCAGTGATGAAGATGGTGCAGCAACGCTTTCTTCAACGGGCGAACAAATGATTTTTACCCGTGCCCGCTACGATAAAGCACAATCATTGGGTGCAGAACTTTATTCCACTTCGCAATCACGTGGCTCCTGGTCTGAGCCCATCAAACTGCAGGTGGTTGGCGACAGCCTGATTGCTGCCCACCCCTCATTAAGTGCCGATGGTTCGGTGCTTTATTTTGTTTCTGATATGCCGGGCGGAATGGGTGGTAAAGATATCTGGCGAGCCGAAAAAAGTGGCGGCACATTTGTTAATCCTGAAAATCTGGGCGAACCCGTAAATACCCCCGGCGACGAAATGTTCCCTTTTATCAGGGATAATGGCGAACTCTATTTTTCATCGAATTATCACATGGGTATGGGCGGTCTCGATATTTTTAAAGCAGTTGAAGATGAAGATGGCAACTGGACCATAGAAAACATGGGATACCCGATGAATTCTCCTTCCGACGATTTCGGAATTGCATTCGTTGAAGGAAAAAACAAAGGCATGTTTTCTTCAAACCGGAAAGGTTCAAGGAGTGACGATCTTTATGAATTTGTTGTTCCGCCAAAAATTTTCAGGGTTGAAGGTGAAGTTTTTGATAAGGAAAACGGATCAAGAATCGATGGAGCCAATGTCCGGATTATTGGAACCGACGGAACCAGCCTCCGGTTACGTACCCAAAATGGAAGATTCCAAATGACTCTTAAACCTGAAACAGAATACATTTTTGCTGCGTTTAAAGACGGATATCTGCGCGACAAAGCTTCGGCAAATACCATCGGACTCGAAGACAGTAAAAATTTCAGGTTTGAATTGTACCTCACACCAACCGATGCGCCGGTAAATCTGGAAAACATCAACTACGAATTTGGAAGCTGGGAACTTTTACCCGAATCGAAAACAGCCCTCGATACGCTTGTGGCTACACTCATGTTCAATCCAACCATTATCATTGAAATTATGTCGCATACCGACCATGTGGGCAGTGACCAGTTTAATTTTGAACTTTCGCAAAAACGCGCGCAAAGTGTAGTGGATTACCTCATTGAAAAAGGAATTAGCCCGCAGCGACTTGTGGCCAAAGGTTATGGAGAAACATGGCCAAAAGAGGTAACCCGCAGCCTGGCCAGGCAATACGATTTCCTCAAAAGAGGGGACGAACTCACCGAAGAATTTATATTGAATTTGCCGGAAGACCAAAGAGAAGCAGCACAGGCCATAAACCGCCGCACGGAATTCAGAGTACTTTCAACCGATTTCATCGAGAGGTTTAACGCAGAACCGGAACAGTAAAAAAGGCAAAATGGTGGTGGTCGATCACGGCAACAGCCTTGAAACAAGTTATGCACATCTTTCTGATTTTTTAGTTGATGTGGACGATTTTGTGGTAAAAGGCCAGCCTGTTGGGTTAGCCGGAAGTACGGGACGGGCAACAACCAATCATCTGCACTTTGAAATACGTGAGGGAAACAGGCCTTTCGACCCGGAACTGCTTTTCGATTTTGAAAACGGAATAATTCGGTCGGAAGTGCAAAATGCTTATAATCTGACAGAACTTCATAATACACTAAAACCTTCCGGATATTCTGTAAACGAACCGGTTCCCGAAAGTTATATTGTAAAGAACGGCGATTCTCTTTGGAAAATATCACGAAAGTTCCGTACTCCTTTAAAAACTTTGTATTTACTGAATGGCTTGAGCGAAAATTCTGTTTTGCAGACAGGTATGGTTTTAAAAATATATTGAAAAAAAGTAAACAAGTTTTGTATAAACTCGTTGAAATAAACAAATCTTATCTTATAGTTATGAGAAAAATTGGTCTTTTGATAGTTTTGGTTGGCCTTGTCGGCCTCATTTTTTTTGGATACCAGGCCATGCAGGATTCTGAGAGTTTCAGCGTTTTGGGAATTGATGTGGCAGTAAGCAGTGCCAACTGGACTCCTGTAATTATTAGCGGTGTGGTGTTTGTAGCCGGGTTAATTCTGGCAGCAGTGGGGAACAAAAAATAAGTTTTTACCTGCTATTTTATTCTTTTTATCCGGTTGATAGTACCTTGCATTTTCTCTTTTAAAAGCTTTTCAATTTTGTTGGCGAGGGTTTCTGCTGTGTCTTCTTTTTCCATTTCAATGGTTTCAAGAAGACCAGCCAACTCATCCATTTTGGCATTGAGGAAGTCCATTTTTTTCTTCAGAAGGTCTGCATCGTCAGTCTCCCAGTAACTGCCTTCGTCGGTAACTTTCAGGTTTTCAATATATTTTTACTGAAGGTATTTCATCAGTTTAATGATGGCAATATGGACATCAATTGGTGCAAATTGTGTTTTGGTGTGGTTGTACCAGGTTAAATCAGGTTCTTCGCCCAAAAATTGCATCATAAAAGCATTTCGCAAATTGCCTTCGGGGTCGAACATAAAAACCAGCGGCTCCGACTTTTCGTGCGGCGAAATGACTATGCCTTTTACCGGAAACGGTTTCGAATCCGGATCGTCGTTAATCACGTTGTATTTCCAGTCCATCGTCCTGGCAATGTCCTCCAGCTCTTCGCAAAACTCATCAGCCATATCCGTCCGGTTCAGTTTTCGTTGTTTTACCCAATATGGATGCAACTGGCTTAAATTGTGTTTTTATTAAATTAAATTGTATCTTTAACTGAATATTTTATAAGTTATAACATATTTATTATGAGCAATATAATTATTAACAGACTGGATTATGCGCGGATAAAAAGATGCATTAATGATGCCAAACAAATTAAATCAATCAGCAATGCGGAGGCTGAAAAACTAATGCAAGAACTGGATTCTGCCAAAATTGTTACGCCTGAAGACATACCCTCCAATGTTGTTACAATGAATTCAATTGTAAGGTTGAGTTTTTTAAACAGCAATAAGCAAGTGCAATTTCAGATAGTGTATCCGGACCAGGCTAATTTTAAAGAGAATAAAATTTCAATATTTTCACCCATCGCAACAGCATTAATTGGATATAAAGTTGCTGATGAAATAGAATGGCTTGTTCCGGCAGGTCCTACAAATATCAGGATTGATGAAATCATTTATCAGCCGGAAGCATCTGGTGATTATTCTTTATAAAATCGTGATTGGAAATCCGCCCTACATCACTTTTAAAGGAAAAGAGTTTGTAAACATTAGCGATTATGAAGTTAAAAAATTGATTGAATTATATCCAAACTCAGCTGAATATAAAGTAAATAGTTTTGCCCTTTTTACGGATAGAAGCGTAAATCTTCTTACAAATAATGGCATACTGAGTTTCATAATTCCCAGTACAATTTTACAAAACGAATACTTAAAGAAAATCAGAGGATATCTAATTACTAATTATCATATCTCACAAATAGTTTCATTCGCAAATAAAGTATTTGAAGCTGTAACCGATTCAATAATATTTTTCGTCAAGAACAGCTATTCTAAAGTATTAGAAACAACAGCAATAAGAAAATATAATTTAGATTTCTCGATAATTGAAGAATTTAAAATTTATACTCAAGCCAAATGGGATGATAAAAAAAATGGTTACGTAATTAATTTAAAAACAACTAATCAGGAGGATAAATTTCTTGACCAAATACAATATCAATGTGATTTTATTGATGATTATCTTGAAGTGTATGTCGGGATTGTTGCAAATGGAATAAAAAAATTCCTTTCAACCTCTAAACTTGATGCAAAGCACAAAAAGTATCTACAAGGCAAACACATTGACAATTTTGAAATTAAGCCGGATAGTCTATTTATTAATTTTTTAAAAGAACAATTACATAGTAATACAGATGAAACCGTATATCTTCAAAAAGAAAAAATTCTTGTTCGAAAAACTGGCAACAGATTAATTGCGGCACTTGATAATGAACAATATTACACTGACCAAAGTATCTATAATCTGTATCCTAGAAAAACTAATCATGCAAATCTTAAAATCATTACGGGGCTATTGAATTCGAAATTGTTGGAATATTACTTCAATAAAAAAATGATTACAAATCCTGATGTTTTTCCTTATATAAAAGGGATACATTTAAAAAAACTACCATTAAAGTTTCCTAAATGTAAAGCTGATGAATTGAAGTTTGAAACAATTGTTAATTACATTTTATTCTTAAAATCACAAAGACTAATAGAACTTAATGACCTATTAATGCATACCTATATTGAACAACTCATAAATGGTATGGTGTACGAAATATATTTCCCGGAATTATTAAAAAAACACAACCGTGAAATTATTAAGCATCTGGGCGAGTTGCCAAAGTTTACCGATGGCATGAGTGGTGAGCAAAAAATGAAGATTTGCAAAAAGGTGTTTGGCAGGTTGAATGATAAAGAGCATCCTGTAAGGATTAACCTTGAAAAAATGAAGCAAGAGATACCTGAAATAAAGATAATAGAAGGAGGTAGTGATGGGAAATAATCAATCATCCTTTATTTTATTTAAAACTGAAGATGATAAAATATCGGTAGATGTTCGCTTTGAAGATGAAACAGTATGGCTTACACAGGACCAAATGGCTGACTTGTTCGGGAAAGGCAGAAGCACCATTGCCGAACATATTGGAAATGTGTTTAATGAATGCGAGCTGGAACAAAATCGAACTTGTCGGAAATTCCGACAAGTTCGGCAAGAGGGTAACAGGCTTGTAGAGCGTGAGCTCGACTACTACAATTTAGATGTTATAATTTCAGTTGGCTACAGGGTAAAATCACAACGTGGTACTCAGTTTCGTATTTGGGCAACTAAGCGGCTTAACGAATATATCCGCAAAGGTTTTACCATGGACGATGAACGCCTTAAAAACCTGGGTGGTGGCGGTTATTGGAAAGAACTGTTGCAACGCATTCGCGATATTCGCGCATCCGAAAAAGTATTCTACCGTCAGGTTCTGGATATTTACGCAACCAGCATCGATTATGACCCAAAAGCTGAAGTTTCAATCGCATTTTTCAGGAAAGTGCAAAATAAAATTCATTATGCAGTTCATGGTCAAACAGCAGCCGAAGTTATATATACCCGTGCAGATGCCGAAAAAGATTTTATGGGTTTGATGACTTTCCCCAGCAGTCGTCCGTACATCAAAGATGTAGTAGTGGCAAAAAATTATTTAAACGAAAAAGAGCTTCGTTCACTTGGTCAAATAGTTTCGGGGTATTTAGATTTTGCAGAGCGTCAGGCTGAACGTGAACAGGCAATGACCATGAAAGATTGGGCAGAGCATTTGGATAAAATACTGACCATGAGCGGTGAACAATTACTACAGGGTGCAGGCTCTGTTAGTCACGAAATTGCTGTTGAAAAGGCTACCGGAGAATATAAAAAGTACCAACAAAAAACATTGAGCGAAGTAGAAAAAAATTATTTGGAAAGTTTGAAAATCATTGAAAATAAAGTAAAAAAGAAAAAATGAAGTCCACCCTTTTATAAGCCAAAAGGGAAAAGTCCTTTTCTGATGATTTGTGGAAACAGGTATCGGGTTACCGGAGGAACACAAATTTTAATCCCAATTCTTCACGCAAAATGTTTTCCTTTGAATAAACAGTTTATAGCATATGAACCAGCGTATGAGAGAATAAGAAATTACTTCTGAATATCTCAAATGAGAAAAATGAAAAATTGTCCACAACAATTCAGAAATTTAGGAACAGTTGAGTCCCAAAAAAAAAGGCAGTAGGTTTGTTTACCTGCTGCCTTTTTTTGTGGCCACCAAAAGGTGATATATTAAATCCCCCGCGCATTCCTGTCCAACTGCTCCTCTTCCGTAAAATCGTTTTTCGGGGTGTGGCCGGGCAATGGCAGAATACGTTCGTGAATGGCATCTACAATCCACTCCGGTTGCGGAAAGAGATAGTCTTCAAGTTCGTGGGCCGGAATGATCCAGTTGCGCGAACCCACTACCACCGGCGGAGCATCTAAGTAATCGAATGCCAGTTCAGTAATGTTCGAGGCCATATCGCGCATAAACGAACCGCGCCCAGCAGCATCGCCGGTAATTACAATCCGCCCTGTTTTTTTGATGGAATCAATCACCAAATCGTAATTAAACGGCACCAGCGATCGGGCGTCGATAACTTCTGCCGATAAATCATATTTTTCTTCCAGAATTTTTGCGGCATCCAGCGCCCGGTAAAGCGTGGCGCCAATGGAAAGGATGGTTACGTCGTCGCCTTCTTTTTTCACATCGGGTTCGCCCAGCGGAATTTCGTAATACCCTTCGGGAACGCCTTCTTTATGGAACATTTCGCCAATGTCGTAAATGCGCTGGCTTTCAAAGAACACCACCGGGTCGGTTCCTTGCAGTGCTGCATTCATCAACCCTTTGGCATCGTAGGGTGTAGCCGGGAAAACCACTTTCAATCCCGGAATGTGGGCCGCCAGTGCGGTCCAGTCCTGCGAGTGCTGAGCGCCGTATTTGGAACCCACCGAAACGCGTATGACCACAGGCATTTTAATCACGTTGCCGCTCATGGCCTGCCATTTGGGAAGCTGGTTGAACACCTCGTCGCCGGCACGTCCCAGGAAGTCGCAGTACATGATTTCCGGAATTACCCGGCCGCCACACATGGCGTAACCAATGGCCGTTCCCACAATGGCGCCTTCTGAAATAGGCGAGTTAAACAGGCGGTGGTATGGCAGCGCCTCGGTAAGTCCGCGGTAAACGGCAAATGCGCCGCCCCAGTCGCGGTTTTCTTCGCCATAGGCAATCAGTGTCGGGTCTTTGTAAAACCGGTCGATGATTGCTTCGAAGATTCCGTCGCGCAAAGCATAGGTTTTTATTTTTGAATGAGGTTTGCCATTCTCATCGAACATAAACCGTTCTTTGTTGACCAATTGTTTTACCCGCGGGTTTTCTTCCATCGGGTGGTTGACCTCCGGTTCACGGTCTTCCATTTTGTCAACGCTCTGGTTGCTGAACATCATTTCGCCAATCAGGTTCGGATATTTTTTCATATCCATGTGAGGCGAAACTTCATCGTCGATGGCCAGCTTCAGCGTGGAACTTACAATATTTTCAGTTTCGGTTTTAATTTGTTCCAGTTCCTCTTTGGTTGCAATTCCGGCTTTCACCAGTTCGTTGCCAAACCAAACAATGGAATCCTGGCTTTCCCATGCTTCCACTTCCTCTTTTGAGCGGTACGATGACGCGTCGGAAGGAGAGTGTCCGCTGTAACGGTAAGTCAGTACATCGAGCAGCACCGGCCCGCGCTTTTCCTCCAGTATTTTCATTTTGCGGCGGTAGGCATCGATTACCGCCAGCGGATTGTAACCGTCCACCCGTTCGGCGTGCATCTGGTCTTTGTTCAGTCCGGCACCGATACGGGCTGCTACTTCATACCCCATGGTTTCGCCGCATGTTTGGCCACCCATACCGTACTGGTTATTCATAATATTGATGATGAGCGGAAGCCCGCCTTTCATGTCGCCTTCCCACAATTCGGTAAACTGGTCCATGGTGGCAAATGCCAGGCCTTCCCAAACGGGTCCGCAGGCCATGGAAGCATCTCCAATGTTGGCCACCACAATTCCTTTTTTGCGGTTCACCTTTTTGTAAAGTGCCGCACCTACCGAAATGTCGCCTGAACCACCCACAATGGCATTATTCGGATAGACACCAAACGGTGTAAAAAACGCGTGCATGGAACCGCCAAGCCCTTTGTTGAAACCCGTTTCGCGGGCAAAAATCTCGGCCAGCGTTCCGTAAAGTAAAAATTTTACCGCCAGTTCTTTGGTGGTCCCGGTGTGACCTGCTTTAACAGGAGCCAGTGTAACTCCGTCGAAATGTTTTTCCATGATTTTTTCCAGCGTTTCATCATCGAGTTTGGCGATGGCCGACAGCCCCTTGGCCAGAATTTCGCCATGACTGCGGTGCGAACCGAAGATAAAATCTTCTACATCCAGATTGTAGGCCATTCCAACTGCCGCCGCTTCCTGCCCAATGGAAAGGTGGGCCGGGCCGGGATGATTGTATGGAATCCCGTTGTATTCGCCCCGGGTTTTGATGAGGTTCAGCATGGTTTCGAACTCGCGAATAACCACCATGTCATTAAAAATACGCAGAAAATCTTCTTTGGAGAAGTTCTCTTTTTCGTCTTCAACCGTTTTGTTGTACTGATTGATTGGAACAGGTTTGAATTCCAGTTGTCTGGGTTTCCTTACTTCGTCGGGATTTATGAATTGTACTTTTGGCATCTCTTTGAGTTTAAAGTTTTAAATTTAAAGTTTAAAGTTGTGTCTAAGGTTTGATGTCTCATTTTCAATTATTTGTACTTTGTTCCTTTAATATCACTTGAATTTAAATGATTTATCAGACCGCTATCCAATTTGCCAACTTCTTCTGCCAATTGGTAAGCTGTTTTGAATTCTTCTTCGGTTATATATCCATTATCCAGAGCCCGGTATAGTTGAGAACGGGTCTCTCCCGCAGAGCCTTTCGAGATGAACAAAAACTGAATAAATTCCTTATTTCCTCCCCGCTCAAAACCTTCGGCAATGTTATCCATCGCCGATCCTGAAGACCCCTTTATCTGGCTAACCAGCTTAAAGTCTTTAAAAAATGGTTCTTTTAATGTAAAACCATGAATGATTTTACACATTATCCTTGCCTTTTGCCAGGCTATTATATCTTCAAATCTGTTAATTGTTGCCATAACTTTATTCTTAAACATTCAATATAAAACTTTCAACTTTTGCTGACTGGTATCTCATCGGAGAACTTTAAACTTTAAACCTTGAACTTTAAACTAATAGGTTCTCTATCTGTTCTTTCACCTCCGCCAGGAACCGCGTTGCTTCACCACCATCGAGGGCCTGGTGGTTGTAAGTGAGCGACAGGCCAATCATGGGCACAAAACCGTAAACGCCTTCTTCGATTTCCTTTGGGCGCGGCACAATGGTGCAAACGCCCAAAATGGCTGTTTGCGGCAGGTTGATGACCGGTGTAAACATTTCCACGCCGTAATTTCCCAGGTTGGAAACTGTAAAAGTGGCAGCTTCCGGGTTCAGCAAATCGGGATTTACATTTCCGCTGCGGGCCTGCTTGGCCAGTTGTTGCAATTGATTTGAAAGTCCTGTAACGGAGAGGTCGTCGGCATTTTGCAGCGCCGGTACCATAAGTCCGCGGTCGGTGTCCACAGCCAGTCCAAGGTGCACTTTTTTGAACCACTTCATTGTGTCGCCAAGGTAGTGGGTATTTACCTGCGGAAATTTTTCAAGCGCACGGATAACGGCAAAACAAACCAAATCGTTGATGGTTACATTTTGCTGAATTTTTCCTTCGGAATATTCTGCTTTGTATTTTTTACGCAGTTTCAGCAGTTGTCGTGCATCGGCGCTGAGGTGGTGCGTGAGCTGAGCCGAGTTTTGCAGCGACTGGTGCATGGCGGTGGCAATCAGCTTGCGAATATTCGGAATGGATTTGATTTCGAAATCAGTTCCGCTTTGCAACACCTGTGCTTTTTGTACAGGCGCAGGTTTTGCTACCGCTTCTGGCTTTGCCACTGGTTTTTGAACCGTTTTTGCCGCTTCCTCCAAATCGCGGGCAATGATTCTGCCGCGGGGACCTGTTCCTTTGAGCGATTGGATTTCAACACCCATTTTTTCGGCCATGTTTTTGGCCAGCGGCGAAATGCGGATGCGTTTTCCGGTTTCGTTTTCTTCTACATCAAATTCAATCACCTTGGGAGAATCTTCCTCTTTTTCTTCTGTTTCCGGCTCTTTTTCAACAGAAGAAACTTTTCCACTGCCGGGAGCAAATTCCTCCACCGGTTCGCCTTTGTTACCAATTACGGCTACGTTGGTGAGCACCGGTACTTCATCGCCTTCATCGAAAAAAACAGCCAACAGAATTCCATCGGCTTTTGCTTCTTCCTCAAAGGAAGCCTTGTCGGTTTCGTAGGAAAACAGCAGGTCGCCCTCCTTCACTTCGTCGCCCACCGACTTGTACCATTGTCCCATGATGCAGGATTCAACAGACTGGCCCTGGCGGGGCATCATTACAGGTATTGCCATTTTTTCTTTTTAATTATTTTATTTGACTTGTTATTACAAATTTACAATTGAACTAATTGTTGTTATTCACCAATTAGCTAATAAAATATATGCCTATGCAAATTGACGGCGTAAAAATAAAAAGAATAACTTGTAAATACAAGTTGTATTGTTTATTTAAAATATTTTTAACTTTGGGGCATGGTAAACAAAGAGCCACAATACCGTAAATTATATGAAATGCTTCGTAAGCATATCCTTTCGGGAGTTTATGAAGAAGGAAGTTTGTTGCCGTCGGAAAACGAATTGTGTACCTTGCATGGAATGACCCGTCCAACAGTACGTCATGCGTTGGATACCTTGGTAAAGGACGGCCTCATACTGAAAAAACAGGGAAAAGGGAGTATTGTACGAAAACCGCCTCAGAACATCGGTATTTTGTCCATTTCCGGAACTGCCTCTGCTGTTGGGGTTCGGTACCTTAAAACCGATATTCTGCAAAAACCGGAAATCAGAAAGTGGCCGAATAAATTTGCTTTCGAACTTTCAGAACTGGAAAAAGAATCAGGGTGCATTTATTTGGAACGTTTGCGGTATGTGGCCGACCAACCGGTTTTTTACGATATTAACCACCTGCCAAATATCAGGTTACCAAGATTTACCAGCCGGTCGCTGGAGAATAAATCGCTTTTTGAAGTTTTGCGCAGCAATTACCAGGTAAATATTTTGGGAGGAGAGCAGCAACTGAAAGCTATAGTTCCCGGCGAAAAAATAAAAAAGCTGCTTCAGTTAAAAAAAGGCCAGCCGGTGCTTTACATCGAACGAAAACTTACTACAAACAAAGAAGGATTCAATATTTATTCCACCATTTTCTTTAATTCTGAGAAGCACACTATTTTCGGTTCGTTTTAATTTTTTCGTTAAAAATTTTTGTCTCTTTTTATTAAATCCTACTTTTGCCCAATTTTTATTTCTGAATGGAATAAAGGAACAAATTGAATAAGCGAATGGCGCATTGGAAATGAGCGTCATTTATTGTAAAATGAAACAGTTATATTTTGGAAAACAGCGTTGAATTGACAGAAATCCGGGAACCTGTAAATATCAGGGGAGAATGGGCCACTTTTAAAAACGAAAAATACGGCAACCATCCTCGCAACACTTTCGATATCTGGCTGGCAAAGTCGGAAACGCCCACACCAATTGTAGTTTATATACATGGCGGCGGTTTTACTGGCGGCGATAAATCAAAGTATTTTGATTCGGAAGATTTGGTGCGTTTTCTGGACGCCGGTGTTTCAGTGGCCACCATCAACTACCGGTTTATGACGGAGCCTCCTTACGGTATTAAAGCCAGTTTTAAAGACTCCAAAAGGTGTTTGCAATACATTCGGTATAACGCCAAAAAATACAACATCGATAAAACCCGGATTGCCTGCTCGGGAGGTTCTGCAGGAGCCGGAATTGCCCTTTGGCTGGCTTTTTCCGACGATATGGCCGATCTGCTAAACGAGGATCCGGTTTTGCGGGAATCAACGCGGTTAACCTGTGCCGGGGCATTTGCCACACAATCGACTTACGATATTTTTCAGTGGGAAAAAATCATCGGTGTTCCCATGTCTGACACGCCCGAACAGCTTCAGGCCATTGCCATAGCGTTCGGAACTAAAAATATAAATGGTGTTGATTTGTTCGGCCAGAAAGAAATCAGGGACGAACTTGATTTTCTGAGTAAAATGGATAAAAACGATCCGCCCGTATTCGTTTTCAACAAACATAAAAACGGAATTCCAACCAATGAGGACGAACTGAACCACCACCCATTACATGCAAAAGCCATCAAGGAAAAAGCCGGTGAGGTTGGTCTGGAAGCCATCGTTTATGCCCCCGAAATCGGTATTTTAGATCCTTCAGGGAAAAATTTGGTTGAATTCTTTCTGGAAAAGTTTTTTGAAAAAAATTAAACATCTTTGTACCCGAAATAACAGATAAAAAGCATTTTCAACATGAAAGTTTTAAAATTTGGTGGAACATCAGTTGGCTCGCCGGAAAATATGCGGGCTGTAATGAAAATTATTACCGACGGGGAGCAGAAAATTGTGGTACTTTCGGCCATGTCGGGAACGACAAATGCACTGGTTGAGATTTCCGGTTTTTTAAGGAAGAAAAACCGGGATACTGCCGGGATGCTTATCAACAAACTACAATCAGGGTATAAGGAGGTTGTAAACAACCTTTTCAAAACAGAAGAAAATAAAAAGAAAGGCCAGAAGATTGTTAAAACTTCATTTAACACTATAAAATCGTTTACATCAGGGAAATTTACACAGGCTGGCGAAAATACCATCCTGGCCCAGGGCGAGCTCATTTCTACCCAGCTTTTTACCTTACTGATGGTTGAAGAAGGATACGATTGCAAATTACTTCCGGCGCTTGATTTTATGCGAATTGATGAAGATAAAATGGCTGATTCACAATATATCCGTAACCATGCCGAACGGATAATAAATGAGGTTGGAAAGGCAACTTACTATATTACGCAAGGTTACATTTGCCAGAATGCCACAGGTGAAATCGATAATCTTCAACGCGGGGGAAGCGATTACACTGCTTCGCTTATCGGAGCTGCCATTGATGCCGAAGAAATTCAGATTTGGACCGATATTGACGGTTTTCACAACAACGACCCGCGGTTTGTGGAAAACACCCAAAAAATTGAACAACTTTCGTTTTACGAAGCGGCAGAGCTGGCTTATTTCGGGGCAAAAATTTTGCACCCGCAAACCGTTTTCCCGGCAAGAGTGCAGGACATTCCGGTAAGGCTGAAAAATACGATGAACCCAACCGACAGCGGAACGCTGATTACTTCCGAATCATCGGGTGCAGGAATAAAAGCCGTGGCTGCTAAAGACGGAATTACCGCCATAAAAATCCGGTCGGACAGGATGTTGATGGCCTATGGTTTCCTTAAAAACGTATTTAAAATTTTTGAAGAATTCAAAACGCCAATCGATATGATTTCAACCTCAGAGGTTGCGGTTTCGCTTACCATCGACAATACCGAAAACCTGAAGAAAATTGTGGGTGAACTGGACAAATACGGAACAGTTGAAATTGACCGGAACATGACCATTATTTGTATTGTAGGTGATATTATTGGCGAGGAACGGGGGTTTGCCTCCAAAGTGTTCAGTGCGCTTGACGGAATTCCAATCCGAATGATTTCTTACGGTGGCAGCCGCTATAATATTTCGGTACTGGTGCCCAATTCACATAAGAAAAATACATTGCAGGCGTTGAGCAAAAATCTGCTGAGTAACGGAGATTAGTTCGGTAAACTTTTTTTCGATTCAGGAGTAACTGGAGTTCTCTGTGAAAAAAAGTTCAAATAATTTTTTTTATTTTTTTCAATGCAGGACGCAACCAAAAGCTGAAAAAATCATCTACCATAAAAAATCCTGCCATGAAAAATTTTAAAATTTCTTTAATTTTTGGACTAATGTTTGGTTTTCTCCTGTTCTCATGCGAAAAATCAGACGAAGGCCCCGCTGTTGTAATAGATGGTTTAACAGCCGAAAACTATCCCAAAGTTGACTGTTCCACCTCGGCGGGGCCGTTGCAGACCATTATTTACTGCGAATTATTAGGGCTGGATTACAGTTGGAGAAGGAATATGGCCCTTGATAATGTTTTTTATGTACATCCCGATATCGATGATTATTCCAGCTTTTCAGAAAAGACAAGCGTGTCGGGCACCCACGGGGCTTATATGAGCCTGATAAACAAAGAATCTGATTTGATCCTTGTTGCCCGGGAGCCGTCCGGTGACGAACTGGATGCCGCAGGTTTGGAGGGTGTGGAACTGGAAATTACACCGGTAGCCCTCGATGCTTTTATTTTTATCGTAAACACGAACAATCCCGTAAAGTCATTGACCACCAGCCAGATTAAAGATATTTATAAAAACAACATTACCAACTGGAAGGAAGTAGGAGGTAACGACAGCCCAATAAATCCTTATGTAAGAAACGCCAACTCGGGCAGCCAGGAACTGATGGAAACACTGGTGATGAAAGGGGAACCAATGGCCGACTGGACAGAAGCGATATTGTCGGGAATGTCAGGTCCGTTTTCGACTTTACGTTTTGATGAAAACGGCTTGTGTTACACTGTATATTATTACAAGGAACAAATGGTCAGGGACCAGATTGTTAAGCATCTTTCAGTGGATGGCGTTTATCCCGATAAAAAAACCATAAAGAACCAGTCGTATCCATACACAACGTTTGTTTATGCTGTTGTCCGGCAGGATTTGAACCGAACTTCCATGGCTTTTAAAGTTTATGAAGCCCTTCAGACCAAAGGAGGAAAACGCATGATTGAAAAAAGCGGGTACATTGCGAACTGAAAGGGGGTTTTTCCTGAAGGAAAATGCGGGCTAAACTTAAACCCAAAAGAGGTTGCTTTTAAAGCAACCTCTCTTTTTGGGTGGTAGATCCCGACTAAGTCGGGACGACCCTTTCCTACCACTGTAAGGATGCTCTAACCACCAGAACTTTTATTGCGATTAATCCATTCGTAAATTCGTTGAGTGTTTTTGAATCCTTTGAGTTTTCTTTCCATATGTATTGCTTCAGTCCGTGTTGAAAATTCCATTAAAAAAATAAGCTTCCAGGGGCCTTTCCCACGGGTATAAGGACTTCCGCCGGAATTATGTCTTTCAACCCGTTTCATCAGGTTTGAAGTTTGCCCGATGTAAAGTTTTCCCGAATTTTGCGATTCTAAAATGTAGGTGAAATATTTCATAAAAGCAAAAAGAGGCTGCTTTTAAGGCAGCCTCTGGTTTTTTTGGGTGGTAGACCGGACTTGAACCGGCGACCTCTGGAACCACAATCCAGCGTTCTAACCAACTGAACTACAACCACCATTTATTTGAGGCTGCAAATATAATATTTTATTCGTTTTTGTTTCTTAAAAAAAGGAAAAATTTCTGCTCCAAAATGTGCCTGAAAAACCTATTTTTATCGGAAACTAAAAGGGAAATGGATAATAAAGGTTTGCAAACGGTTGTTTGTTTTGGAGAAGTACTTTGGGACATGTTGCCCGGTGGCGCCAAACCCGGTGGTGCACCCATGAATGTGGGCATTCATTTGAAAAGGCAGGGCATACATCCCTGGCTTGTAAGCAGAATTGGAAACGACAGGGAAGGGGAGAAACTTCGTCGGTTTTTGCAGGAATCGGAAATGGATTTGCGCTTTTTGCAGACCGATGCTACTTTGCCTACCAGCCAGGTTTTGGTGCATCTCGATGAGAATAAAAATGCGACTTATGAAATTTGTGAACCCGTGGCATGGGACAACATTCAGCCTGAAAAAGAGTTGAATAACCTGGCGAAAAAGGCCGATCTTGTGGTGTTTGGTTCGCTCGCTTCGCGAAATGCAACCACTAGAAACACCCTGATGCAGTTTCTGGATAACTCTCGGGCAACCCGTTTGCTCGACGTAAATCTTCGTCCGCCGTTCGATTCCCGTGAAGTGGTTGAAAAGCTGCTTTCTCTGGCCGGTTTTGTAAAGCTGAACAATGATGAATTGTTTGAAATTGCCCGGTGGAACGGTCGGAAGGGTACCGAGGCAGAGTTGATAAACTGGCTGGCCGAATTTTTTAACTGCCCGGCGGTTTGTGTTACACGGGGCGCTAACGGAGCTGCTTTGTTCATCGAAAACCGGTTGATCGAACACCCCGGTTATAAAGTAAAAGCCGTTGACACGGTTGGCGCCGGCGATTCCTTTCTGGCCGGACTGATTGCAAGGCTTTTTTCCGATGGGCCTGCTGAAGATGCGTTGAAATTTGCCTGTGCCACAGGCGCTTTTGTGGCCTCACAGCCTGGAGCCGTGCCGGAATATTCCATGCACGATATTGAAACGTTATTCGGGTGAATTTTCTTCGGAAAAATTTTACCTTTTCATTTGATAAAGTTTCCACCAGGGCGTGGTGGGCGATTCGTGGTGTTCCCAGTGGTAGCCAAAAAAATAGCAGGAAAGCATGGCGATGAAATGGTTTTTTGGAAGTGTGCGCGAATTGTGCGGTTTCATTTGTTCAGATACCGGCCGTTTGTGGGGTAAATAAGTACCAAAAAAGAATAACTGAAAAGTAGCCAATATGGCCGGGAAAACCCAGAATGAAATCAGTTGAAGCTCAGAAAACCAAAGGAGTAAAACATTGAACATGACCGCCATAAGCAAAATCTGCCACCAGGTGGTGTAAGTTTTCATAAAAATGAACCACCATACAAAAAAGTTGTTGCTGCGGGGCGAAAAGTCGGGGTCTTTTTCTGTGCCCGGATAAAGGTGGTGCTGGTAGTGCTTTTTTGTCAGTACTTTGAAAGATAGAAATGCAAAAAGGGTAGTGGCCATATGCCCGAAAAAGTTGTTCAGTTTCCGGTTTTTGGCAACTGTTCCGTGCATGGCATCGTGTCCGGTGATAAACAAGCCGGTATATAAATAGGCCTGAATGAGAACATGTAAATAAAATACGGGTGATAAAAAATCGGGTTCAACATAGAACAAAGCGTAGAGCAAATGCCCCAGCCACAAAACGATAACGATGATTGCCATAAAAATTCCCATGCCTGTAATTTGTTTGCGGCAAGGTAACTGTTTTTTCAGAAATTCAGAATGTCTTTCAGATTTTTATATCCTGTTTTGCTCACTTTCAGTTTGGTCTTGTCGTGCAGGATTACAATGTACGATTCCTTTTCGTATTGCTGAATTTCGTTGATTTCCTCCACTTTAACAATGTAAGAGCGATGAATGCGAACAAAATTTTTAGGATTAAGGGCCCCTTCCAGGTATTTCATGGTTTTTTGTTTCATGTAGCGGCCTTCGTGGGTGTAAATCATCACATAATCGTCCATCGACTCAATGTACCGTATCTGGTCAACCGGAATGATGTGAATTTTGTGGCGGTCTTTAACAACTATTCGATCGAGAAAATCTTCCTTCGGGTAATCACTTACTTTTTCTGCAATATCCGACGCCGGGCCTTCTTCTTTAATACGGCTGGCAACTTTTTCTATCGCTTCCATTAACCTGTCTCTGGAATAGGGTTTCAGCAGGTAATCGGCAGCGTTGTATTCAAAAGCTTTTAGTGCATACTGATCATAAGCCGTGGCAAAAATAATGTGTGGTTTGTGATCCAACAGTTCCAGCAATTCAAATCCGGTAATTTTTGGCATCTGAATGTCGAGAAAAACCAGGTCGGGTTTCAATTCGTTAATCATTTTTACACCTTCAAAGCCGTTTTCGCACTCGGCAATCAGTTCAATGTTTTCGGAATCGCTCAAAAACGATTTCAGCAGTTTACGTGCAAGTTCCTCGTCTTCAACAATAATGGTTCGTATTTTTTCGGTCATAGCAGCTTATTTTTGTGGAATAGCCAAAGTTACTTTAAATTCTTTTTTGTTGTCCTCAACTTTCATGAGTAAAGGATTATTGTATATAATCTGAAGCCGGTCGCGAATGTTGCGCAAACCAATTCCTTCTCCTTTTTTGCTGATGGAGTTTGGGTCGTAATTATTGGTGATGTTAATTTCAAGCACGTCATTTTGGAAAGTAGCACGGGTCATTATAGAAACTGGTTCTGTTGCTTCATAAACCCCATACTTAATAGCATTTTCATAAAGCGGTTGTAAAATCATGTTGGGAATAAGGGCATCCAGGCAATTCTCATCAATGTCGAAAACCGGGTTCAGTTTTTTACCAAATCTTACTTTTTCAATTTGAAGATAGAGTTTATTGTTGTTCAATTCTTCACTAAACGGTACTTTGTCTTTCTGGTCGTGTTTCAGCGAATAGCGCATCAGCGATGAAAGGTTAATCACCATTTCCTGAGCTTTTGCAGGGTCAGTCATAGTAAGCGAAGAAATGCTGTTCAGGCTGTTAAACAAAAAGTGCGGATTGATTTGAGATTTCAGTGCATGTAATTCTGCCTCTTTCACCAGCGATTTCAACTTTCCCTCGTTTCGCAGTTTTTCTTTAAACCCGTGGTAATAATTAACAGCATAAAAGAAAATAACATAGGTAAGGTAAAGCATATATCCGCCAAAAACATTAGCTGCCAGGTTATTGTCTATCCATTGCTCGGAGTAAGGATGAATGAGTTTGATAATTACAACACCGAGATAAAGCCAGATAAAAACTATTATAGTGGCCGCAATAAGGTGAGCAAGAATAATTCGTCCGGCAGAATAATTTTCGAGAGTACTGTATTTAATAACGTACCAAATTGAAGCGCCGATAATGGCAAATGTGAAAGGTAAAGCAAAAGCTTCAGCAATGGCTATGCCGGGATCGAATCCATAAGCCAGCCATTTGAGCAAAACACCGCCGGATAAAATAGCAAACCACGCCAGTACGTAGTAAAAGGCTAATCTTGAGTTGGAAATAAAAGGGTGTTTGAAATCCATTTTAATTATATTTTACTTCCACTCCGCCAAATGCGCTAAAACCTTTAATAATTAATGTTTTTGCGGGGTCGCAACTTACATCGTGCACCGAAGCACCACGTTTGTCGGTGAATGCGCCAAAAATGGTGGTTACTTCGTTTTTAATAGTCCAGTCGGGCGGAACTTTAAAACCACTGCCACCAAAAATCGCAACACAGTCAATAATGGCTCCGTTTTCTGAAAGGCTGGACTGGCGTAAATCGTATTCGGCTCCACCAAAAATGGAGGTTATTTTACCCCCCAGAAAATTTTTAGAGTTAATGAAAATTTCTCTTCCACCAAAAATTACAAAATCGTCGAAATAATCCATTCCCTGGCTGGAGGGTTCAATTTGGGGGGGCTGATTGCGCTGACGGTGTGTGATTAGCAGTGCCACGCCTACACCGATAATTAATACCGGCCACCCAATTTGTCTTACCTGGTATGGAATCACCACCAACTCGTCAATCAGAAAAAATCCTCCGATAAACATCAAAATGGTACCTGCTGTACGGTTTCCTGCAATAAAAGAAAAAACACCGATACCGATAAGCAGCATTTGCCATGATATTAAAACATCAGTCCATACATGGGGTATTAGATTCAACTTCACCAATATCCAGAAAACGCCAACCACAATTAAAAATAATCCGAATAAAACCCTTTTGTTTGAAACACTTTTGTTTTCCATTTTTATTCTGTTATTGAATTAAAAATCAGGTTGCTGAAGTTTGTTATCATTAACCTGCTATTCTTTTAAATAAATTTTGCTATGAGTGCAATGCCGGCTCCAATTAATATAGCCGGAAGAATAAATGAAAGGGTGATATGAGGAAAAACGAGAATTTCGGGCGCCAGAAAAAGACCACCCAAAACAATTAATACAATACCAAAAGAACGTTTACCAGCCAACAATACAAGCCCTATTACTATTAAAACCATTTGCCAGGAAAAAAGAAAATTTCCCCAGTTAAAAAACAGGTGTTTAAATGGAATAAAAAGGTGTTTTATCTGGAGGCCAATAATTTCTAATGCAGGAGCGGTTTTATGCAATAACCATGCTATACCAACAACAATAAGTACTATGGCCAAGGTTACCCGGGAATTGTCTTTTTTTTGTTCGCTGTCCATTTCCTTTCCCTTTTAATTTGATGCGAACAAATATATAAATAACAACGAAGCACCCAACTTAACATTCGGTTAACTCATGGAATGAATCGGTAAATGAAATAATATTGCTCAAAAAAAGGGCTGTTATACATTGAATATTAACAACCCTTTATTTTTATTTGATTGATTTACTTGTTGTTTTGTGCTTTTGCCCATGAATCGCGCAGCGGAACTGTCCGGTTAAAAACTGGTCTTTCAGGCGTTGAATCATAATCGAGATTAAAATATCCCAACCGCTCAAACTGAAAATGATCGAGTGGTTTCGCGTCTTTAACAAAAGGTTCGAGGTAACATTCCGGTAAAACCTGAAGCGAATCCTGATTCATGAACTCTTTGAAATCAAAATCTTTATGCCCGGCAGGATCCTCATCGTTAAAAAGTCTGTCGTACAAACGCACTTCCGATTTTACCGCATGTTTTGCTGAAACCCAGTGCAGCGTGGCTTTCACTTTTCTGCCGTCGGGCGAATTGCCCCCTTTTGATTCCGGATCGTAAGTGCAATGCAGTTCTGTAATTTCTCCTTTATCATTTTTAATAACATCGGTACAGGTTACAAAATAAGCGTAACGCAACCTTACTTCGCGACCTGGCGCAAGGCGGAAAAATTTTCGTGGCGGATCTTCCATAAAGTCGTCCCGTTCGATGTAAAATTCCCTGGAGAACGGAACTTTCCGTTTTCCCATGCTTTCGTCTTCCGGATTGTTTACAGCTTCTAATATCTCATCCTGGTCTTCGGGAAAGTTGGTAATTATAACTTTAAGTGGATTTAAAACACCCATAACCCGCTGGGCTGTTTTGTTTAAATGTTCGCGCACGCTGTATTCCAGCAGCGAAACGTCAATCATTCCGTCAACCTTGGTAACTCCAATGCGGTCTGAAAAGTTGCGAATGGACTCCGGCGTGTAGCCCCTTCTGCGCAATCCGGTGATGGTGGGCATGCGTGGATCGTCCCAGCCGTTTACATGTCCATCTTTCACCAACTCCAGCAGCCGGCGTTTGCTCATAATGGTGTAGGTGAGGTTCAGCCGGGCAAATTCAATCTGGCGGGGACGGTAGTCCGAATTCATCAACTGATCGATAAACCAGTCGTAAAGCGGGCGGTGCACTTCAAATTCCAGTGTGCAAATGGAGTGGGTGATTCCTTCCCAGTAATCGCTTTGGCCGTGTGCAAAATCGTACATCGGGTAAACACACCATTTGTCGCCGGTTCGGTGATGATGCGCTTTTAAAATGCGATAGATGATGGGGTCGCGCATGTGCATGTTGGGCGATGCCATATCTATTTTGGCCCGCAATACCCGCGAACCTTCGTCGAATTCACCGGCAGTCATCCGTTGGAACAAATCGAGATTTTCTTCGGAAGTGCGGTTTCTGTATGGACTTTCCTGCCCTGGCCGGGTAGGTGTGCCTTTCTGCTGACTAATGGTTTCTGAACTCTGATCATCAACGTAAGCTTTGCCCTCTTTAATAAGCTTCACCGCAAAATCGTGCAGTTTTTGAAAATAGTCGGATGCATAAAACAACCGGTCTTCCCAGTCGAATCCAAGCCAGCGGACGTCTTTTTCAATGGATTCCACATATTCCATCTCCTCTTTGGTAGGGTTGGTATCGTCGAATCTTAAGTTGCATTTTCCACCAAATTTTTCAGCAATGCCAAAGTTCAGACATATTGATTTGGCATGGCCAATATGCAGATAACCATTGGGTTCCGGTGGAAACCGCGTGAGTACCCGCCCATTATTTTTCCCCTCCTTAAGGTCTTTTTCAATTTGCAAATGAATAAAGTTCGATTTTTTTGCCGGTTCTTTGTTTTCGGTGTTGTTTGCCATGGTAATAAATATTTTATCCGCTGGTTTTCAATGGCTGCAAAATTAAAAAAAGGTTGCTCAGTATGATTAGGGTACAGGTAATTTCTTTGCTTTCGTCACTTATTTTTAATTTCGCACGAAAAATTAAATGGGAATCGTTGAAATAGAAGGAATGCACTTTTACGCTTACCACGGTCATTTTGAGGCAGAGCGAATTGTTGGCAATGATTTTCTGGTGGATGTGTGGCTTGAAACGGATTGTTTGAAAGCTGCTGCTTCAGACAATTTGGATGATGCATTAAATTACCAGGCAGTTTACGATCTAATAAAAAAGGAAATGCAGGTAAAATCACATCTTTTGGAACATATTGCGGGGCGTATTATCGATGCACTTTTTAACGAATTTCCGTCCATACAAACAGCAAAAATCAAGGTTTCAAAGCTCAATCCTCCCATGGGCGGGCAAATAAAAAAAACCAGCGTTACATTGATGCGATGAATTTTTGTTCAGTTTTTGAAGGATTGAAAATAACGATAAGTCAAACTTCTCCATAACCATTCCAATGGCCCGTATTTAAAGTGTTTAAGCCACAAAGGCGATATTGCCATCTGAAAAATCCAAATACATATAACCACCAGAAGTAGTTCAATGCGCTCCAGTTTGCCAAAGAGGCCAAATCCATGTCCGTAAAACAAGGTGGTACAAATTACGGTTTGAAGGATATAGTTGGTAAAAGCCATTCTCCCCACTGCCTGAAGGCTTTTTGTCAAACCCTTCAGAAATCCGCTTTTAATCAAAAGCATAATCAACGCTATGTACCCAAAACTGACCGGAAGGCTGCCCCAGTAATTGTACTGGAATCCCAGAAAAAACGAATATTCCAGCGAAAAACCGGCATCCAGATTGTTTTTAATTCCCCATGCAACAACGAAAAGTCCTGGAATCATACAAAAGGTCAGCATTTTCAAATAAAATTTTTTCGATTTTTGAAGAGAGAGGATTCCCCATTTAAAAAATGCCATGCCAATTAGCATAAGACCACCTGCACGCCAGACGAAAAGAAAGAAAAAGACAAATATCTGCATCCTCAGTGCACTTTCAACGCGTATTCCCATTTGTTCGGTCCAGCCTCCCCGGTAGGCTGCAATCTCTTCCTGTATCAATTCGGCTGAAGGAAACCAGCCTTGCATTAACGCCTGCTTGTCAGCATCGGTCCACCAGGGCATAGATAATCCGGTCAGGATATAAAGAAGAGAAGCAACTGAGAGAAATAATAATCCGGCAACAAGTAAAGTTCCGGGCTTCTTTTTCCGAAACAAAACTATCCAAACAGCACACAACGAATATATTACAAGAATGTCGGCATACCACAGTAAATAGGCATGCAGCAATCCAAACAACAACAGCCACATTGTCCGGCGGTAATGAATTCGCATTGGTTTTATTCCTTTTTCTTCGAGTCTTTCAGTGAAAAAAAACACTCCTGCGCCAAATAACATGGAGAACAGGGCCATGAATTTCATGTCGCCAAAAAGATAGCTTATTATCCAAACCCATTTGTTTATACCTTCAAAATTTCCATAAGCCAGAGGGTTCAGGTAGGCAGCTTCAATCATTGCAAAACTTTGAATGTTGATCAGCAGAATACCCAGTACCGCAAATCCCCGCAATACATCGAGGGATACAATTCTTTCGGAGAGTTGAACAGGTTGGATTTTCATGGTAAAAAGAATTTTAGTAAATGTGCTTCAAGATAGAAAAAAACCTCTTTGGATAAAAATGTTTTTTGTGTTGTTGAGAAAAGAGCAAATTTTAGTACATTTGCAGTCCAAAATAAAAAATGGTTCCTTGGCCGAGTGGCTAGGCGGCGGTCTGCAAAACCGTGTACGGCGGTTCGAATCCGCCAGGAACCTCTCTTGATTTCCATAAGCCTCTGTAGATGAATTGTTTACAGAGGTTTTTTATTGCCGGGTGGTGGCTGAGAGACACCACGCCCCCCTTTTCTGCTCAAAATTATTTAATATGGCAAGTATTAGTAGAAGGCTTGTAAAAAGCGGAATTGAGGGTGGTTTTCACCTTAAACTTGTAGTTAAAAACGGAAGGACACAACGATGGGATTTGACAACGCGAATAATGCTTCCCAAAGCGTATTGGTCCCAGGACAAACGGGTTCAGCGAAATCATCCGGATTATGGAAGGTACAACGAGTTTATCGACCGGATGGAGGCGCTTGTGAAACTCAAAGCCATAGAGCTTTTCAAAGTCGAAGATATTTCGGAGTCCGTTGTTTTTAAGACCCTGAACAATGTTGTCTTGAGTTGCGGAAGTATTGAAGTTGTTGAAGTCCCTGAAACCAATGATGAATACATTGGCTTTTATACCTTTGCCGAACAATTTATAAAAGAGTCAGCGGCAACCAAAGCGCCCGGTACCATTAAAACCTACAAACAAGCTCTAAATCGCCTGAGAGCGTTTGACCCGACACTGGACTTTGACGATTTCGACCTGAATTTTTACTACAAGTTCCTCGCGCATCTGAAAGAGGTTGGAATAACCAATAATACCATGGGGAAACACATTAAGGTACTCAAAACTATCCTGAATGAAGCTTCAGAAAGAGGGCTGAACACGAACCTGGAGTTCCGGAAGAAAAAGTTCAAGGTGTTTAAGGAGGAAGTGGACAGTGTTTACCTTTCAGAAGAAGAGCTTGATATTCTGTTCAATTTCAGGGAAAACCTTACAGAAGCTAAACGGCGGATTTGCGATTTCTTCCTGGTGGGGTGCTATACCGGGCTTCGTTTCAGTGACATTGCCAACCTGACAACAGCCAATTTCTACAAGGACATCACAGGCAGTTACATTCTTATGCGTACAAAAAAGACTGGTCAACAGGTTGTCATTCCGTTAAACTCCCGGATTAAAGAAATCCTAAGCTATTACGGTGGAAAAATGCCCCAAGCAATTTCCAACCAGAAAACCAATGATGCACTCAAAGTGATTTGCGAAAAAGCTGGTATCATCAAGGAAGTGGAAACCAAAAAGAGAAAAGGAGGAGAAACCATTACTCAGGTGTGGAAGAAATGCGAGTTGATTTCAACCCATACAGCCCGGAGAAGCTTTGCGACCAATGCTTTCCTTGCAGGTATTCCTGCACTGTCTATTATGAAAATTACCGGTCACAGGGCAGAAAAATCGTTTATGCAGTACGTAAAGGCATCTGTGATGTGATGGAGAATGCGATGGTACTTGCCCAGCATCCCTTTTTTAAGTAAACTCTATGGATAACGTGAATTTTCGATTGAGGTATTGCAACGGGCATATCGTGTTTGTTGTGAAGTTAGCCGACGGGCTTTTTCAGTATAACCTGCCGGTGTGCCTGAAGCCAAACCAATGGGACGACAATTCGCAATTACCGGTCCGTGGAATTCCCCATTTCGACCAAAAAGTCTATATTCTACAACAAACTAAGAAAGGTTTCAGGTATGCTTTAGAAAGGCTTCGGAAAAGCCAGCTTACACCGACTATGGCAAATCTATCACATGTGTGGGGGAAGACACTGGAGAAATCGTCGCTTTACTGGTAGTGGGATGATATAGCTGTTGATTCCTTTATTAGGGGCACAATTCTCTTCCACCCTTTTGCTGAAGCTTCTTCCAAGACGTAGCTGATATTCCCCTCCAGTCTTTGTATATGCAATTCGAGTGCATGAGGTCAACTCAGAGAGATTTTCTGAGGGGGAATCAATAATGCTAATACAGGACGATTATGAAACATCTTTATTCCGTGTATTGGAAGTTTCCAAATACCAGACCGGTCAGTACCCTCTGTAAACGTCATTGTTGCCTGTAATCTTGAATAGAAAAGGTTCGATTTGTGGAGCAGAGCGTCTGAAATGTATAGAATTTGCAATACTTAATGTTTTTTTCACTATGGCAATTATTATTTTGAGCAAGGAAAAGAATATATAATTCAATTGATTTCCAACCTTGAATTTCTGAAGTAGCAAAAATACGGATAATAACAGGAGGTTGATAATTAAGCGTGTGAATTACAATAATAATATCTATTTTAGATATACTATATATATAAAACAAGTATAATAAAATACTCTGTGTTAATACTTTAGATTTAAATAAAATTTATATATTTGCAAAGAGGAAAAGTATTTACCACATCTTAGTAGAGATAATTAGTCTTAAGTATCCACCATCCTATAAGTAATTAAAACATTGTATCTATACAGTGTAATCAAGGCGCCTCAAGTCGTTTAACGAAACTTTGAGGTATGTCGGTAAAGTGTTCTGTTCACTTAGACAAAATCAATCAAAAAAAGAAACCAATTGGAGCTGAAGTTGGGAGAATATCCAAAAGAATCACTGGAAATGTTGAGCTTGTAACCGCAGAAGACCTGGCGAAACTCGTTACTATGCCTTATTCCTGGACGTGGCTTCCGGGAATTATGGAAGGAGCCCGGAACAACTCAAGTTGGAAAAAACAGCAAATCTTCGCAATTGATATTGACGAAGGGTTACGTTTTTGTGAAGCAAAAGAACGTTTGAAGTCATTCGGGCTTGACTGTACTTTTGCCTACTCCACCTTCAGTTCTGATGAAACTTTCAATAAATTTCGTATCGTTTTTTTCTTAGACAATGAAATAACATCCCCCGAAGACCATAATGAAATAACCGAAAATTTGAAGAGGTTTTTTCCCGAAATGGATAAAGCGTGCACTGACAAATCCAGGATGCTGTTTGGCGGGAAGAAACTAATTTACAGTAATTTCGAGTATTCGCTTGACCCCAATAAACTAAAAATTGCCGCGGATGTCTTTTATGTCGGTTCAGCAAAAACTGATAGGAGCAGGCAATCAAGAGCTAAAAAAGTTGCGGAAAAAGGCAAGACTATTAATACTATAATAGAAATGCCAAAAAACGCAGAAATCACTTCCGTTCGAAACTTTGATTACGAGACAGCAATAAAAAAATGCAGAGTTTTTAGAGAATTTGCTCAAAAAGAATGGGTGCATCATCCCGATCTTTTCGGAATTGCTTCCAATCTTAAATTTGTTAAAGGTGGGCTCAAATGGATGAAAAACATAATGGATGAATGTGGGAAATACAGTCAAAACAACTACGCTATTCTTCCATATGTAAGAAGCCAGAAATATAAGCCACAAAGGCTGGCAAATTTCAGCCCTTATAAGGAAGACCACAATTACAAAAACTTACTGCAAGCAGGGAGACTAAAAAAGGGAGAAGTTGTTAGATTGGAGGAATTGAAGCAGAAGGATATTTCCGAAATGGAAAATCAACTAAAAAAGACAATCAATTCGATACTGGATTCCCGTGATAAAAACATTCACATTGTAAAAGTCCCAACTGGGGTGGGTAAAACTGAATCCATCCTTAACTGCACGAATGTGACCATTGCGACTCCTACACATGACCTGAAGAATGAATTAAAACAGCGAATAAAAGTACCTTCAGTAATAACACCCGAAATCCCCACTTTTACCGATTATGGTCTAAATAAACGCCTCTTGCATTTTTACAGTTGCGGAGCAACGAAAAAGGCGACGCGTTTAATAAATGAAGTTGCTTTTGCATCAGCAATTAATTATAGTTTTTCTGCAACAGACAAAGAGCTGGCTCGAACATATCTTGACCAATTAAAGCAGGTGAATACAGCGAAAGAAACCATTATAACAACACATCACAGAGGTGTGCAATTTTATCAACATGATACCATAATATTTGATGAAGACCCCTTTAAAACAATTTTTTTTCCGTTGGAAAAGGTGCTTTTATCTGATTTGATAACACTAAAAGGGAAAGTTCATGACCCGACAGATAAAAGTCTTATTCAGAAAATTATTGAAGAGGTAAACAGAGCCCAGCCCAACGTTTGCAATTCATTACCGAAATTTGCCTTCAATAATCTCTCAGATATCGAAGATTCCATCATAAACAGTGATTCAATTTCTACTCCGATATTGAATTTTTTTGATAGTGAAATGTACATAATAGATGAAAATGATGCGAATATCATTTACTTTATAAAAGAACAAAGGATACTACCCGACAAAAAGATTATTATTCTCTCAGCTACTGCGAATGAGTGGATATATAAGCAGATATACGGAAATCGGGTTAAATTTTATGACATGGGAAATGTTAAGCTGAAAGGCAAACTTATTCAGGACACCACGCATTCTTTCAGCAGAAATAACCTCAAAAACGATGACGTTTTAAAATATGCCCTGGAAGCAGTAAAAGACAGACTGGTTATTACTTTTGCGAACTTCAAGCATCACTTCAAGACAGCAGTTGATGATATTTATTTTGGTAATTGTCAGGGGACGAATAAATTAAGCGGGTCCCGAATTGCTATTGTTGGAACACCTCACGTTCAAACGGGAACGTATGTTATGGTGGCTGCCAAGTTGGGACTTAATCTGAATCCAACTGATTTTAAATACGCTAAACTTAGAGTTGAGTATAAGGGCTTGGAATTTATGTTTTACACATTTGAAAATGAATCACTAAGAAATATTCAATTCTACTTTATTGAATCAGAGTTAAATCAGGCGGTAGGCAGAGCAAGGCTTGTTCGGCACGAGAATGCAGAAGTACTGGTTTTAAGTAATTTCCCATTACCTGAAGCTGAGTTTTATTCTTCAATAGCTGCAACAAATTCTTTAGTAGAGGAATCAAAAATGTCTGTAGTGAAAAAAGAAAAGTTAGATGCTGCATAATTTTTTATAACCAACCTAAAAAAATCAGGAGAATTAGTTTACAGTTCGCCTGTATCCACCATTTTTCTCGCCATTTCGTATTCCTTTTTATAAGGGAGCCCCAGTTGGGAAACCATGGCGGGATGAGCGATTTTCCAGCTTACGAAGTACCAGGCGAGTATCTGGTAGCCGGAGAATTCCTTTTCGGGTACTGAGTTGAGCTTGTAGCCTTCTTTTTTAGGGTCGTAACCATGGGCGCCCTGCATGGCAATTTCGAGGGAAATTTCCTTAATTTTATCCGGAGAAAGTTTTTCCAGATACCGGATGGCTCCTACCATATACATGGCAACAGCACTGTTAAAGCCCAACTCATCTGCCGCTTTTCTGAATTTTGCCGCCTCTTTCTCTTTTAACGGCAAGTCGTCATCCAGTCCAAGCGGGTCTTGTTCGATGGATTCAAATAATTTTTCCGGGTTGGTAAGCTTTTCGTTGTATTTATTTTCATCGACCAGGTCGAAATTCTCACCAATATTCAGGTCGTCAGCCCAGTTCTGGATTAGTTCATATTCCTCTCCCGGTTCCTTATCTTCCTTGTATTCGAGGAATTCATTGTAAAATGCCCGGGCGGTTTTCATCTCATGCTGATTGGCATTAAATTCTTCTGTAAGGTCAATACCGAATAAGTTTTTGTATTGCAAAGCACCAGTCAGGTTATAAATGCGGCTGGCACTTACCGCAGAAGGAGGCATTAAATCATTTGTCCCTGATTTGGTAACCGCTTCGATACCAATATGCAGTAAACTCCACAAGGAAAGAAACTGCCGTGGACGCATTTCGGGAAATTTCGTATAGATGAACTCCTCAATAAACAAATCAACCGGTGCGTTGAAAACCTGACTGTTTAGTCCATTAAACAGACTGTCAGAAAACTTTATGATGCTGTCTTCGTCCATGCCTACGCGTTTCAGCTTTTTCAGCGATGGAGTGATTCTTTGACGAAAACGGAAATTATGATTCTGAGTGGAAGTGAACAACTGGTTGACTCCCTCTTTTCGCGCCTGAATAACAAGGTCGAGGTGGACCAGTTCGTGAAGCACAAGATGCTCCACTGCTAATTGTTCCGGTTTGTATCTTAAAATGTGTTCATTACGCCGGTAGGTTTCGGCAAACTCGATTTTTGCGTTGGTGGAGATGGAAGAATCTTCTACCAGTTGAATTTCCCTACCGCCTTCGAATTCCAGCCGGTGGAAGTACTCACGGAATAGCTTCATTCCACCGGATTCAGTCGCCAACTTTTTTGCAATATCTATTGCCAGAGAAACCGATTCCTTTTTCAACCTGTCCTGAGTGGGATTATTGCGAAGGGCTTTCAGGATATGTTCAAACGCTTCCTTCAGTTTGCCCTCCTGATTATTTATGTACCCCAGCGCATAATGGCTGTTGGCATATTTGTCGTTAATTTCAATTGACTTGAGCAGATAAGGCTTTGCCTCCTCCAGCATACCCTGTTCTACCAGACTACCTCCAATGTTATTCATGGAAAGGAAATCTTCGGGGTCAATTTTCAACACCTGGTCGTAGTACTGCATGGCAACCGAAAGGTTTTTCTTTCCACGCCAGAATACATTTCCCATCATTAGCAGCGCCCATTTGTTTTTCGGGTCCCAGCGCAAGGCATCAATTAAATTGTCGATAGCTTCGTCATAATTTCCTTCTTCGAAAAGTATTTGCCCCATCACCCTGTAATAGTCCGAATGGGAAGGCTGGGCATCCATCAGGCGTTGCAGGATGGGTTTTGCTTCGCTGAATTTGTGGGTATCGCAAAGCTCAACCACTTTCCTGAAGTCAGCTTTTTCTTCCGGCACTTCGCTCAGTTTTACGGCAATGTAATAATCGGAAACAGTTACAGAAACCTCTGCCTCAGTCTGCGTATAAAACGCCCTGACTGCCTTTACAAGCTCCTCCAGGTTTCCTTTCTCCACACCGGGGAAAAGTGAATACAAAAAATCGTCAATAGGGTGTATTATCTCCATCATACTGTTTCGCTATGGTTATTTCAGCCTTCTACAAGTATATTTCCAAAAGCCGATATATCGGGCAAAGATAAGAATCCTCCTGCATTATTATAGCTGAATACCTGTTCTCTCACCCATTCCTTACAAACGTTATCTCGCAATTTCGGCACTGCCTTTTTCCCTGGATGATTTCGGCGATGTCGAAGCGACCGTTGGTTTTCTCGAAGATGTCGAGTCCTCTCCCGGGCTTGATTTTCCAGCCGTTACTGGCAACAATGCTGCGGTCGTGAAGGTCTTGAAATTCGTAGGTCAGGTTGATGCCCATGTCCACCAGCGACTCTTTCAGTTCGTCCAGGTTGTCGATGGACTGCGGGGTGTGTTCCAGGTCGTTCCAGGTAATGACGTGCAGGTTTATTTCATCGTCTTCTTCTTTTATTTCCGAAAGCATGAGGCAGAACTCCATCAGGTTTTTGAACTGATGAATCATACGGATGTACGGGTCGGTAAGCACAATGTCGGTTGCACCCTTGAGGTAATCTCCGAACAGGCTTTTATACGATACACCGTTCTGGTTGTCCTGCAATATGACTTCCTTCTCTTTTAGCACAGGGGCAGGTTTTTCCGGTGATTTCTCCGGTTGCTGGGGTTCTTCCTCCGCATTGGCAGATTCCGGCGTTTGAGCGGTATATTTTTTCCTGTTCGCGCCGTAATTCAGGTTCTCCAGCGTTTCCACCTCCACTGTCCGTCCCGATGACTTCACCTTGTACTGAAAATTCACGGGCGAATCACGGAAAACCTCGTCGAGGATGTACAACTGGTCCTTTACCCGCTTACGACCTTCCACAGCAAAATGAATCAGTTCCAGGGCTTCCTGTTCGGTCATCTGCTGGTGGGGATAGATGAGCTTCACCAGCCCCGAAAAGGTCTTCAGAATGGCTGTTTTGTCCCTTCCTGAGTAGGACGGGTCGAGCTCAACGTAATTGCTCAGGAGCGATGAATAATCGTATTTGCGCAACTGCCTTAAAATCTCTGCCAGGTAGTCCACAATAAACCCATAGGAATCGGAGAGCATGGAGTCTTTCAGGATTTTTACCTCCCAGCCGGGGATGTATATGTGAATGCGGTCGAGGAAAGCACCTTTGATGTATGCCAGCGGAATAGACTCGAACAGGTGCGAATTGCGCAGCATATAGGGCACCGAATGTTTGGTGTTGCCCACAAATGCCATGGACGCATACGCCTGAATGGTTTCCTTACCGCGGTTAAACGACTTGTTTGCCATGTAGTTTTGCATGATGCTCACCATGTCGCCATCGGCACGTTTGGAGCCCACCACCTGTTCAAACTCGTCCAGACAAACCACATCCCAGTACCCTACCAGCCCTACTTTTCCCCTGCCGGTGTTGGAAACAAACAGCCGGGCACTGGTAACGTCACCACCGGATACCAAAACACCGTGGGGCGACAGTTCGGAGAAAATATGCGACTTCCCCGTTCCTTTGGGTCCCAACTCCACAAAATTGTAGTTGTTTTCCACATGGGTAAGCAGTCTCGAAAGCTGTATGAATTTGCCGCGCCGGTTAAAATGTTCGGGGTTGAGCCCGATGGAGTGCATCAGCAGGTCGAGCCATTCATCGGTAGAGAATTCCGCACGTTTTTCACGGTATTCGTCCAGGTTCACCCCCGACACCTGAATGGGTTTGAGGCTGTCAATAATCCAGCGGTTGGTTGCACCTTCGGAGTGGTCGAAACTGATTTGCAGGATGCACCAAACGCCGCCGCCACTGAGCAGTTTCTGGTGTTTGGTAACAATATGGTCGGCAACAAAAACCTTTGTTACGCCCAGATTTTCAAAGGTTGCCTCGTAGCTGTCGCTTCGTTCGTTGAGCACCACATTTACCTTGTCGATGATTTTGTAGGTGCCCTGACTGCGAATGGTGGATTTTACCACCTCTGCCTCCGATTTTTGCACGAAGTTGTTTCGGATGATTTCCTTCACCTTTTCGATGCCGTTGACAATGATTTCCTCGTCGTTTACGGCCCAATACT
>JAHYIT010000290.1 GCA_019429205.1 Mariniphaga sp.
AAGACATATTTAAGTAAACCGGTAGCAATAACTGCTGCTATTTCAATCCACCGCCGTTTATCAGTTTCATTTGAAATCTTCATAGAATAATTTAAAGTGAATCCGGCACTGATACTAAGCCAGTGCTCAAAAATTAAATATCATAATTTATTCGTAATTGTATCATTTTGATTTTGAATAATCATGACATGATTGTTCAAAATATTGACAGATAGCGATATAATATATTTTGATCGGATTGATTTTTTTGATACATTTGTGATTCAACGGATTTTTCAACTCATAAATGTATCATGAAAAACGATGAAACTCAATTAATAGAATTTTTTCAGGAACATCTGGTTTTAACCATTGAAGATTTAAAAAACTTTTTCCATACTTTTTCCCGTATGACCATTTTCAGGAAATTAAAACCGTTATCTTATAAGACCAGTTATTCCCATTGTGGCAGGTATTATACATTAGATACCATTGCCCGTTATAATCGTCACGGTATCTGGGGGTATAATCAAATTTATTTTTCAAAATACGGGAGTTTAAAAAACACGACATTACACCATATTAACCAATCCCCCGATGGTTTTACCAGTCATGAGTTGTTCGTTTTATTAAAGGTACCTGTAGAGAATACGGTATTGGGTTTATGGAAGGATGGCCTTATTTTACGAGAACAACTCCAGCATCGCTATGTCTACTTTTCTATAGACGGGAAAGAAAAGCAACTACATTCAAGGAAACAAGAAATTATAAAAACCTGCACGCCAGTTATCATGTCTGGTGTAGATGATCACTTCATGTTTTTTATGTCTTTGTTAAACGAAAAGCAACGCCGGTTATTTGCCGGTTATGAGTCCCTTAGACTGGGGCATGGAGGGGACAAAATCATTGCCGGGGAAACGGGGTTAAACGTGAAAACAGTCTCTCGTGGCCGGGTAGAACTATTAAACAAAAATATAGATATGGATCGAATAAGAAAGGCAGGCGCCGGTCGTCCATCACTAAAAAAAACGAAAAAATTTTAATCGCCATTGAAGAAATGATGGAACCGGAAACCGCGGGGGACCCTATGGGTAAATTATTAAACTGGACACGAAAAAGTATGTATTCAGTAAGCCACGCCTTAAAACAAGACCGGGGGATTGATATTTCCCCCAACACTACGGGCAAGGTGTTGAAAGATTTGGGATATTCATTAAAATCAAACAAAAAATCCATTTCAACAACCCACCATCCGGATAGAAACTTGCAATTTCAGCAAATCGAATCAAAAGTAAAGGCCTTTAAAGAGATGGCACAACCGATTATCAGTGTTGACACCAAGAAAAAAGAATCCATAGGAAATTTCAGCAATACAGGTAAAAAGTACTGTATTGAAGCGGATAAAACATTAGATCACGACTTTGTTTCCCTGGCATCGGGAAAAATAAACCCCTATGGGATTTACGAAAAATTAACCAATAAAGGCACGGTTGTTTTAGGCACTGATAATGATACCCCGGAATTTGCTGTTGATGCTATAGAAACATGGCTCACCTATCTGGGATGGACGAGATATCCTGATATGAAACAGTTATTGATCCTGTGTGATTCCGGTGGCAGCAATGGATACAGGAGACATGGATGGAAATATTACCTCTATCACAAATTGTCGGTTGTATATGGTATTAAAATACAGGTTTGTCATTATCCTTCAGGAGCTTCAAAGTGGAATCCTATAGAGCACAGGCTGTTTTCATTCATATCTAAAAACTGGGCAGGTACTCCACTGCGTTCTGTGGAAACAGCCCTGAACTACATTGAGTCAACAACAACGAGAAAGGGGCTTGAAGTAAAAGCTTTTCTAAATCAACAGGCATATCAATCCGGACAAAAATTTGATAAAAAGACAATTGAAAACAGTATAAAAATTAAAAGGGACAAGATTCTGCCAGATTGGAATTACACAATTTTACCAACTTAATGGTGATCAAAAAATCCAATTAATTTTTGAGCAATGGCTTAATTGATTTCAATCCAAAATCTTTGGCCATATTTTCTAAGACTTTCGGCGCCGGTGAAAAACGGTACCACTTTCCGGTTTAAAACAGTACCACTCCAAGATTCTGGATTTAGATAAATTATAGAAAGTCCCATTATATTAAACAACAACTTCTTAGCTTAGCATAGCAA
>JAHYIT010000102.1 GCA_019429205.1 Mariniphaga sp.
ATCCGCGCCAGCGTTCGGATCTTCCCTAAAAGACCTGGGCAAAAAGGCCTGTGTTGAGCGAAGCCAAACCATGGTTCGCCTTTTCAAAACTGGATGCGCCTCCGTTTCATCAATAATTCAATCAGTTGCCGGTGTATTGCCACCAGAATCCAAAAAGTAAAACCCGGTTTGCTGCCCGCTGGCGCCCGCTGGCGCGGATTTATAATCCGTGCCAATGACAATCCGTGCAATTAACCCCGTTAAACAATAAAATTTTCAACCAACTGCTTGTTTTACAACCAAAAGATTTTTAGTTTTAAACTGTTGAAAGTAAAACCAAATAACAGAGTTAAAAATTTCAATTAGATGACAAAAAATAAAAAATTAACTGTACAAGGAACCGATATTTTTATTTTTGAAGATCAGAAAGAAGACTTCATCAGCCTGACTGATATTGCCAGATACAGAGATTCAGCCCGCAGTGATTATATTCTTCAAAACTGGTTAAGAAACCGAAGTACCATAGAATTTATTGGCCTTTGGGAACAATTTAATAATCCTGAATTTAATTCCATCGAATTCGTTGGAATTAAAAATTTGGCAGGTTCAAACTGCTTCTCACCCTCGCTGGCGCGGATTTGCAATCCGTGGCAATGATTATTATTTTTATCCTTACATAATTCATTTCCAACTATGAGTAGAAAATATAAATTCCGCAATCCTGATGGAGTTTATTTCGTTACCTTTTCAGTAAAAGGTTGGGCAGATGTATTTATCCTGAATGAATACAAGAATATTCTTCTTGAAAATCTAAAGTATTGCCAGCAAAATAAAGGTTTGGAAATTTTTGCATGGTGCATCATGTCAAGTCATGCCCATTTGATCGTAAGAGCAGAGGAAGGATTTTTATTATCTGATATTTTCAGGGATTTTAAGAAGTTTACAAGCAAAGCCATTATAAAAGCATTGAAAGAAAACATACAGGAAAGCAGAAAAGATTGGTTGTTAAAACATTTTCAGACACCAGATGGTATTCGTTTTTGGGAACCGGAAAACCATCCGATTGAATTATGGAGCAATGCAGTTATCGATCAGAAACTTGAATATATACATCAGAATCCGGTAGAGGAAGGTTTGGTTTTTAGAGCTGAAGATTATATGTATAGCAGTGCTGTTGATTATGCCGGGGGAAAAGGATTGTTGGACATTATATTAATTGAATGACCAGGTACGGATTGCAAATCCGCACCAGCGTTGGGAGCTTCCCTAAAAGACCTGGGCAAAAAGTGGCTGCCTGCCGGACAGGCAGGGTTTGCCTTTTCAAAATTGGATGCCACATCCGTTTCATCGTTAATTGAATCCGTTGCCGGTGTATTGCCGCCAGAATCCAAAAAGTAAAACCCGTTTTGCTGCCCGCTGGCGCCCGCTGGCCCCCCACTGGCGCGGATTTATAATCCGTGCCAATGACAATCCGTGCAATTAACCCCGTTAAACAATAAAATTTTCAACCAACTGCTTGTTTTAAAACCAAAAGATTTTTAGTTTTAGTGCCTGTAAATTAAAACAAAAACCGTTTGAATAGAACAATTAAAGAAAAAATGTCAACACTTGAACAATATCAAAAGAATTGCCCGCCTATGCTCAAACTGAAAGCCAACTTTGTACCCTTTCTTCATATTTCCCAAAACATTATATTAACCATTAAATGCTAAATAAAATAGTTATAATAAATTCCGAGTTGTATGCTAAAGCCGCTATCAATATTGGTGAAAATACCAGTATTCAAATGGCTGCTGAAAATAATGTGGGGAAAAGTTCTTTCCTAAATACGCTTAACTTCCTTTACATAACAGATAAAGATCAAATGCGATTTGAAGATGATCGGAAGTTATCCGATTCAATGAAACACTATTTTGATGGCACAAGTCAACATAGTTACATAATCTTTGAAATTTTCAAAAATGGCTACTATTGCATCTTGGTAAAAGCAACACCCGAAAACTCGATTGAATACTACAAAATAAGTGGAGAGTATCAAGAGGATTTCTTCATTCAAAAAACGGAAGAAGGATTTAAAGCTAAGAAATGGGAAAAGGTTTTACAGGAACTCACAACCGACAATCCAACAGACCCGCCCGTTTTACTGAAAGGAGAAGAATTTTACAACCTTATATATAATTCAGACAAAAACAAGAATCCAGTTGTTTGGATTAAAAGGGAAGTAAAAAGAAAAGGCCGAGCCTTTTCCAACAGCTTTACGGATATCTACAAACACCTAATCAAGACAAGTGATATTAATGAAAGATCGTTTAAAAATGCTCTATTAATTGCAGATCACAAACAAGATGTTTCCTTAAACGTATTTACTACTTCCAGTTATGATAAAATAAATGAATTTGAGAAAAAGAAAGCTCATGTAAACAATCTTTCGGCAGTAAAACTTGATTTTGAAAAATTGAAACTTCTCAATGATAAATTTAAAAGTGAAGAAAGTATTTTGGGAAAACTTAAAAATACTTTCTTTAAAAAATTTAATTCGGTTGAGAGAGATTTGTCAGAAAAACTAGATGAGAATAGTTTTCTTTCACTATCAATCAAAGAGCTTGAAAAGAAGATTGAGGTAATTTTCAAAAAAGAAAGAGATGAATTGATCTCGGAAAAAACAACTTATAAAAACCAATTAGAAACTGCAGAAAAAAATAATATTGAAATTGATAAGCTATTAAAAGAAATTGAAAATTATGAACCTACAGAGGATGATCTGATGTTTCAAGGATTACTTACAAAAGTAAAAGAGGAAGATAAAAAAAGAACAGAACTTCAAGCTCAACTTATTCAGTTGGAAAGAAGTAAATTCACACTTGCCGAAATAGAAAAAGCAATAAAAGATTTAGAAGCTAAAATAAAAAACAAGGAAAAATCAATAAAGCAATTTGACAATTTGCTTTATCAGAACATTTCAAAAGATCCAGAAGTTATTCTTAAAGCATATTCTTATTTAAGCAATGATGTTGGAAATCTTGACAAATCAAAAATTAAAAAAGAAATCAGCAGAGCGGATTTTCCCTTGACTTTCTTTGACGGAAAGATTGATGTTAGCGAAATAGATGTAAAAACCTTACCTACTGTGCAAGAACTGAAAAAAGATGTTGAGGTGATGAACAAAGAATTATCTGAGAAGAGAATTCAATTTAAAGCAATCAAGAATCGAAATTCATTACAAGATGATATAGATAAACTCAAAAAATCAATTTCTTCAACTAACGCTTTGATTGAAAAAATTGAAAACAAGCCTACATTAGTCAAAAATAGAGCTGATAATGTAAAATTGATAAATGAAACTTTTAAAAATGCAATTGCTGATTTAGAAGTGAAAATTGAAAGCAAAGATTCTGAAATTGAGAAAGAAAAAGGTGTTTTGGAGCTCAAGAAAGATGAAAAGAAGCAATATGAAGCAGATATAAAAAATTTTAAAAGCCAATATCAATATTTCCAAGAAAAGCAGGACATTTATCAAATTGAAGAATTATTAGATGAGCCTTTCGAAAAAATTCACGAGAATTTCTCAAGAATATATGATAGTTTCAGAACAACAAAAGAAAAAAGGAGTGAATTAAAAGAAACAATTAATCGAAGATTAAATAAGGACGTTCAAGATATAAAAGAGTTTATCCGACAAGTGGAGGAAGAAATAAGCAATATTCCTGAAATGGATAAAGTGATAAGTAACTTGTTGGATACACTTTCATATGAAATCGGGAGTCCGACATTTTCATTTCTCTCTGCTTTCAATGACTTCAAGACCTTTGTTTACAAAAGTTACAATGCCAAATTAGCAGAATATCCCATTTCAAACATTCAAAACGTGAAAGTAAAGATTTTCGAAGCAGATGAATTAATTAAAGACTTGGACAAAATTTCCAAATTGAAATTTTCAGACGGTTTTGATTTTGACAATGCATATACAGAAAGCAAAAAAGCACTTGAGCGGCAATTAACAGACAGCAAAGGAAAGCCGATTGATATTTACGACCTTTTTACAACTAAAGTTGAAATAACAAAAGTAACAGGCGAAACTGAAGAAATAGATTTGTCAAAACAAGTTCATTCAAAGGGAACAAACATCGTTTTGAAGTTATATCTCTTTCTGAATATTTTAAAGGATTTGGTTAATTCCAAACCAGAAAATAAAATTGTGATCTATATAGATGAATTAGATGCTATCGGACCCAAAAATGTGAAACATTTAATACGCTTTTGTAAAGATCATAACTTTGTTCCGATCTTTGCCGCACCAAGAAAAGTAGAAGGTATTCAGAAGTATTATATTATTAATGAACCAAAAGTTAAGCATAATCAAAAACCAAAAATTACATTTGGTGAATTACAATCTTTTCCAGTAGAGTATAGAAATGCAGAATAAAACATTTAAAAATTTTGTCCAAAAAATACTGAGTGAAGGCAAAATCAGTGCTTCGCAGGTTGGTAATTCTGTTAAAAGAACCAGCGATTTTAAAATATTGTTAAACGGAGGTTTTATTCAGTATTTACCTGCTGTAACAGGAGGTGGAAGTTATCATTTAAAAAGCCAGGAAGCATTAAAAAAATATTTTTCTGAAAAGTTTCCAGAGGAATTTAAAAACAATCTTTCCGCAATAGACAATGTTCACAGTTTTAGAAATACGAAAGCGGCTAAAAGAGCTAGTCAGAATGTAATTTTAATTAGAGGTGAGGAAACAGTTATACTCAACGGTTTTGAAACAAACCTTAAGCAGTTTACCGAAAAATACGGGACATTTTCTGTTGTGCTAAAGACTTTGGACGCTAATAAGGTTTGTTTTGTTGAAAATTTGGATTCTTACTTGTTAGCTGAAAAAATAATTACAAATGGCTTTATATTCATTCACACATACGGTGGAATCGGGAAATCCACAGTAAACAAAGTTAAAGCAAAAGAGATTTTAGTTTTTCCGGATTACGATTTCAAAGGATTACATAATTATTTGCTTGTGAAAAGTGTTTTCCCAAATACTAAATTGTTTGTGCCAGAAAATTACGAAACACTTTTTGCTATTAAATCAAGAACAATAAAAACCAGACAAGGCAGAGAGCAACAGCCAAGCAAACAAGTTGTGGAATGTGAGGAAGAAATTGTCGTGAAAATCCGAAGTGATATTTTTAGGCACAGAAAATTCTTGGAACAACAAGCTGTATTCAAATGAGCAAATTAAATATTTCCGGTAAAGATATTCTTAGGTTTTTGCTTAATCATTATGATTTTGTCCAGAAAGCATTTGATATAAGTAAGCCCGATTTCATTATTGATTCCGATAAATTTCACCAACTTATTTCCGAATACAATACAAGCAGTGAAAGCAAAGTTTCTATTTCAAAAATAACAACCGATTTGAAATTCTGCCGACAGCTTCCTACAGGTGAATATAAACTCAATGGCACTTACACTACTTTTTTAGAATTTATTTTTGATGACTTTATTTTGGATTTGCCTGAAACATTAAAAAACAGGCATCAAGCTGTTTTTATTCATTTTACAAGCTTACAGACAGAAACGGATGAAACAAAACTAATTTTATTTATTCGAGAGATTGTCAAAGTAATAGAAGATTTTTTAAATGATATTCAAGGACAGACTTACCGCCTGTTGAGAGATACGGAATCATTAAAAGTTAACGCTGAAAATCATTCTGATTTTTCAATCAGAATACAAAAAGCAAATTATTGGATAGATGAATACATAATTCCGTTAAATACTATTCTCAACAAAGAGCACCCGAATTCTATTGTCAACGCAATCATTCAGGTTCAACGATATGCAAGCGAAAAAAGGATTTTAGCAAAAACATATATTCAAAAAAGGGAGTTTGAAAAACTATATGCCAGTTCTGTAAATGCAAAAACGGAATTAGACCAAACTTTAAGTAAACTTACACGGGAGCTTTTACCACTATTGGAAAGGATTAAAAGTGATTCCATTATTTTGAGTGGATTTTATCATTTCGTTGAAAACATTGACAATCCTGAGAAATATATTATACCACTACCCAATTTATTGCGCAGGAAAAGAGATAGTATAATTTCGAAAACATTCGGAAGTGAAGCGGAATTTTATATTGACCAATTCAACTATAAAATACCTGAAATCCTGTATGAAGAAGCAAGGGAAGAAATAGAATGGTTGCCTGACTCAAGCCACTTTAAAAAACAACTATTGAAGGAAAAAGAGATTAACAATTTCTACCTATGGTGTATTGATGCTTTGAAAGAACATACGAATGACATAACTCTTTCCAAATTCTTCATGATCTCCAATCTTATATTAGATGAGGATTTAGTAGTTGAATATAAAGACGAAACACGGTTTGAAATTCATCTTTCAGATGTAGTTTTAAAAATGCCTAAAGTAAAAGTGTATGAAAAGTTACCCGAGTGACCATAATGAAATTGTAAGTAATCTTTTAGATGGAAAGTTTATTATCTATCCAAATCCACTTTTTACTGTCTTGCAAGAACAGGAAGATGATTATAAAGAGTTTTTCAAAGAATCTTACGGCTATGATTTAAATTTTGATGCCGAATTTGCTTACTTGTCATCAAATGAAGTAAAGGAAAAACGAACAAGGGATTTTGTTTTGTTTCTTGCTATGCTTTGCAGAGAATTGGATTATAGCGGAAAGAATTTCAGAGATGCTATTGATTTTGGAAGTTTTGACATTTCGGAAACCGAACAGCTTTTAAAACAATCTTCGCGTTGGGAAATTTTAGAAAAAACTTCAATAGCAAACTTTGAATCTTTTATTGATACATGGCAGAGAAGGAATATTTTGAAAAAAAACGGTAACCAGTTCAAATTTACGAAAGCTGTAAAACTGTTTTTTGAATTTGCTGTGAATATATCAAGCGCGAAACTGAAAGAAGAAAATAATTCAAGTTTTAATAGTTGATTATATCAATATCACACTATTTTGTATTGAAACATTATAGCAATTCCAAAAAAATCATTTTAAAGATAGAGATAATAATTTTCAGTTTTGTTTACCAAACATTCGGAGTTACGGTTAATCTTTAAAATAAAACACCTCCCCGTCCTTTTTTGCCTTTTCCTTTTTGCCATTTGGGTAAAATGCGCTATTTTCAGCGCCTTTAAAGAAAAGCGAAAATGAAGAAAATATATGCGTTTATCACTTCCCTGCCGGTTATGGCTTTTTTGTTTTTAACGCTGGCTTTTACTATGGCCATTGCCACGTTTGTGGAGAGCAGCTACGGCACGCCGGCTGCCCGTTCGCTCATTTACAATACTCATTGGTTCGAGGCGCTGTGGGCGCTGTTTGCCCTCAACCTGCTCAACAACCTGTTTAAATACCGGCTGCTCACCAAACGGCGGTTCACCATCGGGCTGTTTCACGTTTCTTTTCTGGTGATGCTGCTGGGCGCTGCCATTACCCGCTGGTTTAGCTACGAAGGCTCCATGCACATTCGCGAAAACGACAGTTCGAATACCATCCTTTCGTCCGACGCCACATTTTTTGCCGGCATTGGCAACCAGTCCGGGGAAGAAATTGTGCGGTTTTCAGAAATCACCCCCCGGCAGTTTTCCGCTAAATTCGATGTAAACGGCCAGAAGGTAGAAGTGAAAACAATAGGCTTTTTTGCCCATTCCGAGCGCAAGGCCATCCCGTCGGCATCGGGCGAAGCAGTGCTCGATTTTGTATTTGCCGCCCCCGAACGCGAAGGGATGCAGTCGTTCACCTTCCGCCGCGGCGATGTACTTCAATACCCCGGACTGGTGACCGGTTTCGAAGCCCACGAGGAAACGCCGGTGCGCTTTTTTATTCAGAACAGGGAATTAAAAATGACTTCGGTTTACCCGGTGGAGGAAACTACCATGGCCGCTCAGGAAATCACCGAGTATGAGGCCGGCGACACCATTTCCGTGCAAAAAATGTATTTGTACAATGTGAACAACTTCAGGGTGCTGGTACGCGATTTTTATCCCAGCGCCACGTTTACGGCTGTAAAAAGCGCCCACGAAACACACGAACAGGCGGTGATGGTTCAGATTTCAGACGGAGAGCGGCAACAAATCATTCCGGTTTTCGGGCATGCCAGCATGTCTGCCGACACGGTAGAAGTTCCGCTGGGCAACGCCACGCTGAAACTGGCTTACGGCGCTAAACCTATCAATTTGCCGTTTCGTATTCACCTGAAAGATTTCCAGTTGGAACGCTACCCGGGTTCCGAATCGCCGGCGTCCTACGCTTCCGAAGTAGTACTGATTGACGAGGATGAAGGGGTGGAACGTGATGTGCGCATTTTTATGAACAACACGTTGCTGTATAAAGGTTTTAAATTTTTCCAGTCGTCGTACGACCAGGATGAAAAAGGAACCATCCTTTCCGTAAACTACGATTTATGGGGAACCTGGATTTCCTATATCAGTTATATTATGCTGGGATTGGGATTTATTTTGTCGCTGCTCAATAAAAATTCCTATTTCCGGTTTTTGGCGCAGCGGCTGAAACAAAACTCGGCGAAAACGGTTGTGGTTACAATTCTGGCTACGGGAATTTCTTTCAGTGCGTCGGCACAAACCGGCAGTGGCGCCAACATTCCGGCCATCGAACCGCAACTGCCGGAAACATTCAGTAAATTGTGGGTGCAAAGTGTTGACGGACGAATTAAACCGTTGAGCACCATGAACAGTGAAATTGTGCGCAAGCTGGCCCGGAAGTCGTCGCTTTACGGAAAACCCGCCGACGAGGTGGTACTGAGCATGATGACGTATCCGGAAATCTGGCAAACACTGCCGTTTGTAAGAGTTGGCAGCAAAGAACTGGCAGCCGAACTTGGCATTTCAGGGAAAACCATTTCGGTGCAGCAAATGTTTGATGCTCAGGGAAATTACAGGATTGCAGAGCAGGTGCGGGCTGCCTTCAATAAACCCGCTGCTTTCCGCAACCAGATAGAAAAAGACTACATTTACTTAGATGAGCGCATCAGCATCTGTTTTATTGTGTTCCGGGGAACCCTGTTTAAAATTTTTCCGCGTGAAAGGGTAGAGGACCCCTGGTATTCGCCGGGTGAGAATCCAATTGAATATTCGGGTGGCGATTCTATTTTTATAAAAAGTGGATTTAACCTGCTGATTCAGTCCATCCAGAACGGGAACAACACCGAAGCGCTGGAAGTGCTGAATGCAGTGGATAATTTCCAGCAAAAGTATGGTGGATTTTTGCTGCCTGGCCAGGCCAAAAAAGATGCTGAAATCCTGTACAACAAGGTGAATCCGTTCGAGCGGATTTTTCCGTACTACCTGTTGTTTGGCTTTTTGTTGCTGGTGGTGCTGCTTGCCAATATTTTCAGGCAAAAACCGCTGCCGGTTTTTCTGAAAAAGTCGTTCTATTTTGGCATTGTGTTGTTGTTTGTTGTGCACACGGCCGGTATTATAGTCCGCTGGTACATTTCGGGACGGGCGCCCTGGAGCAACGGGTACGAAAGTGTGGTTTACGTGGCGTGGGCTGCCATGTTTGCCGGTATTTTGTTTGGCCGGAAATATCCCATGGTGATTGCCACGGCAGCTTTCCTTGCGGGTGTTTCGCTTTTTGTGGCGCACCTCAACTGGATGAACCCTGAAATTACGCCGCTGGTTCCGGTACTGAAATCGTACTGGCTGACCATTCATGTTTCCATTATTACCGCCAGCTACGGCTTTTTCGGACTGAGCGCCTTTTTGGGCATTTTAGTGCTCGTACTTATTATCATCAGGCGAAATTCCAATGAAGGCAAGGTGAACCATTTTATCGATCAGCTCACTTCCATTAACGAGATGTCGGTTACGGTTGGGTTGTACTTTCTGACCATCGGCACATTTTTGGGCGGCGTTTGGGCCAACGAAAGCTGGGGCCGTTACTGGGGCTGGGATCCCAAGGAAACCTGGGCGCTGATAACCATTATGATTTATTCGTTTATTGCCCACATGCGACTGATTCCTTCGCTGAAAGGAGTTTACAATTACAACATGGCTTCGGTATTTGGATTTGCATCGGTGTTAATGACCTACTTTGGCGTGAATTATTTCCTGGCCGGTTTGCATTCCTATGGCAAAGGTGTGGCCGACGGTGTGCATCCTTCCGTGATCATCACTTTTGGGGTGATTGGCGGATTGATGATTTGGGCTTACCTGAAGGATATGAAGTACGAGAATAGCAGGAATTGATTAATGAACTAACAATCAATTTTTTTTACACCGGTGCTTTTCCCGAAGGGATTCCGATGGGAAGCCCGGTGTTTAACCTTTACGGAGTCTTTTTGGGCTTTAGCATTTAATTCTCTTAAAGGCTCAAGCCCTTTGTTTTTGATACTTATGTTCACCGGGCTAAAGCCGCGGTGTAAAAGATTCGTTTTCCCGAAATCATGGGTATTTGGTAACCAGCCGAAAACTCCGTTAACCCAAAACCTTATTACCTAATTTATTAAAGGTTACTTTTTGATGATACGAACATCAGATGCAAAATAAGGTAATAAGGTCTGAGTCATTTCGGGGTCTGTCTTGCTACTGAGGTTAGGAATTTGAAAATAAGGTTTTTATACTGACAAACAGAAGTTCTAAATTTATTTTTGACTGACAATACTTTGAAATGCGTAATAAATGAACTACACCCTTGTTTTTCTAATTTTTTTTTTGAAGGATTAACGTTTTTTGGCATTTTCTAAATCAAGGTTTTTTTCATTCCAAAAAAGGTCGAAAATTTTCCCGGTTTATCCATCTCAATCTCTGTATTTTTAGAATCGTTTATTCTTATAGTCGAAGAAAATTGTTATAAGTATTTGTTATTTAGAATTTTGCATTTATTTTGAATAAATCTAAATAAACAAAAGACACATAATTCCCTTTGGTTTCAGAAAATAGCGACGGAGCAAAACCTGTATATTTGGTCGTTTATAAATCATAAAAAAATGACAGTTACAGTTACACGTACATTTGACATCCTCGACAAATGCGTGCAGGAATTTCCACGCGAAGATGCCCTCGGCGGTAAAAAGGACGGAAACTGGTACACCTTTTCCACCGAAGAGTATTACAAAAAATCACATCAGTTTGCTTTGGGTTTGCTGGCTTTGGGGCTTGTAAAGGGCGATAAAGTGGCCACTGTTACTACCAACCGTCCCGAGTGGAATTTTGCCGATATGGGAATGGCCATGACCGGCGTGGTGCATGTGCCCCTTTATCCAACTATTGGCGAGGATGAGTATAAATTCATTCTGGAACATTCCGAATCGAAAATGTTGATTGCCGGCGATGCCAAACTTTTTGAGAAGTTGCATCCCATAGTTAAAAGGTTGCCGCAAGTGAAGGATATATATACGTTCGAGGAAGTGGAGGGAGCAAAAAATTATGAAGAAATTTTAGCGTTGGGAGAATCGAAACGAAACGAACTGGAAGCCAATCTGAATAAGATAAAATCGTCCATCGTTCCGGAAGATTTGGCGACACTTATTTATACATCGGGAACCACCGGTATTCCCAAAGGCGTGATGCTTTCGCAGAAAAACCTGGTATCCAATTTTGTGGCCCATGCAAAAATGCACCATCTGGGCAAAGATCACCGGGTAATCAGTTTTCTGCCGTTGTGTCATGTGTACGAACGCAGTGTAAATTACCATTTTCAATACAAGGGGATGGGCGTTTATTATGTGGGAAACCTTTCGCAGATTGTTGCGGCTATTAAGGAAATTAAACCCCACATGTTCAATTCGGTTCCGCGGTTACTGGAGAAAGTTTACGATGGATTTGTGGCCAAGGGAAAAGAATTGTCAGGCATTAAAAAGTCGCTCTATTTCTGGGCACTCCGCCTCACACGACATTTCGAATACAACAAAAATTACGGTTCGGTTCTGAAAATGAAAATTAAACTGGCCGACAAACTCATTTATTCCAAGTGGCGCGCAGCACTGGGGAATAATATCGTTTACGTGGTTTCGGGAGGAGCGGCCTTGCAACCCCGTATTGCACGGGTTTTGGGAATGGCTGGTATGTATAACCTTGAAGGTTACGGACTGACCGAAACTTCGCCGGTAATTGCCGTGAATAATCCGGCAACGGGAGAAATGAAAATCGGCACGGTGGGACCGGTACTGGAAGGTTTTGAGGTGAAAATTGCTGCTGACGGCGAAATTTTGTGCAAAGGACCCGGGGTGATGATGGGCTATTACAAGGCGCCGGAATTAACCGCCGAGGTAATTGACGAAAACGGTTGGTTTCACACCGGCGATATTGGTGTGTTCGAGGATGGAAAATATCTGAAGATAACCGACCGCAAAAAGGAGATTTTCAAACTTTCGGGTGGAAAATACATTGCCCCGCAGATGATTGAAAACAAACTGAAAACATCCAACCTCATCGAACAGGTAATGGTGATTGGCGCAAATGAAAAATTTGCCAGTGCGCTTATTTCTCCCAACTTTCCATTATTGCACGACTGGTGTGCAGAGCATAAAATTCATTTTGAGAATAACGAAGAGCTGATTAAAATTCCGGAAGTGGTTGAAAAGATTCAGAAAGAAGTTCAGATTATAAACAAAACGCTGGGATCGCATGAGCAAATTAACCGCATCCGCCTGGTTTGCGAAGAGTGGACACCGGCATCCGGGGAGTTGTCGCCCACACTGAAACTGCGCCGCAACGTGGTAGCTGTAAAATACCAGCACCTTATTAACGATATTTATTCGGCAGGCAGAAATTAAGCGGTTTTATAAAGCATTACTATTTTATGATATTAATAATGAAAAAAATGCCGCCATTAATAAATTAAATAATGGTCTTATTAACCAATTCTAAATGAGTTAATCATGGATGTGCACTAAAATGTAACCCGTTTGGAAAATCGTTGATAGGCAGCGGAATTACTGGATCTTAGTCGGAGTTAAAATCCTGAAATGGAAACTTTCACCATTGCACTTTCAAATTTGTTCCCGCGGAAACCGGTGAAAATACCAATGTTTCCGACAAAAAAGAGGCTGTTTAAACTGTAACCGGTTTCCCAGTAATTTTTAAAATCCGATGTGGAAAGGTAGTTGAGATGAAAACTCTCGCTCCAGGTTTTTTGATTGATAAAAGAGAGATAGCGAAGCAAAACATACTCCGTTCGCAATTCAGCGCCCAAATTGAAGTAACTTTTATTTGTGCTGAATTCGTAATCGTTCAGCAATTGGAAAGTGTGTGTAAACGAACTGAAAGGCACGGCGATTTCGGCAGTTCTGAAATGTTTGAATTGAGAAAAGTGCATTTGGCTGGCACCAAAAAAATGGCCGGTATTTATCTGCCAGTCGATTCCGGCTGAAGGTGAAATGTTGGCCTGCTGTTGAATACGAAAATCAAGTTGGCTGAAATCCGAAACCGATGAAAAAAGGTTTTTCAGTCCCTGTTTGAATTGCAGGGTTACTTCATAAAAATCGCTCATAAAAAGGAATGGCGACTCCTGCAACCAGGGTTTGTATTTTCTTTTGCGGTAGTTTAGCCCCACAGCGTAATCAATACTTTTTTGTTGCTGAAATGCAGGGTTATCTGCCGAAAATTCCCCGGGGATGTTTGGTGAATATTCCTTCTTTTCAGAAAGAACATACGAAGCATTGTTTTCCAGCGGGTAAAAATGGTTGTAATATGCCGAGAACAGCACCTGTAAATTTTTACCGGTCCGTTGCGCAACATTCAGTTCAAAAAATGAAGTCTCGTAGAGTTTCATGTAATTCTGAGCAAAAAACCATGAGCTAATCGAATTTAACCCCGGATGAATACCCAGTCCTTCTGATTTGAAATCGCGGCTCTCTTTCCCAAAACCAATTTCAACCCGGCTTTTATTCCAAAATATGTTGCTGAACTGTGACCTTACTGAGCCAAAAAGGGCTTTTCGGTGAAATGCATATCCCAATTCGGGCGAAATGGAGTAGTATTTACCCGAATCGGGATTCATGCTAAACCGCAATTTTTGTTTGTATTTGTACCCGTCAACGGTATTAAAGTCGAAATTTGCGGGCGAAATTAATCCGTCATAACCGAGTTTTTTTAACGAGTCTGTGAGAAAATTTGGGTGGCCGCCAACTATTTTTGAAAAAAATGTTTTGCTTTTCTTGTTGCCAGTAATTGAATCTTTTTCAATGTTTTCCATAGCCATTAGTGAGTCGGTTACCTGGTAACTCCTTATTTCGGCGGGCGAAAGTGGTATGGTACGGACGGTGTCCCAGAATTCAGTATCGCGGATTAATGAGTCTTTTTTGTCTTCTATGTTATAATTTCCGTATCGGGTTGTTGTAATGGTCGAGTCCAGATATTGTTCTTTCAGGATTTTTCGGTTCAGCCGTGCTGCTTTTTTTACATCGGCATTGGTGAGTTCTTCTTTTGCCAGTATCTGGTCCATTTCTTTTCGCAGTTCAACCTCTTTTTCTCCTGCTGCTATTGCCGTTTCAATTGCAACGTCATCCTCACCCGGGTCTTTTGCAGAAGGGAAATTGTTCTCTTCCACCACCGTATATTTCAATGATGCACCGTAATAAAATTGCCCTCTTAATCCCAGCATCGAAAAGTTTCCGTCCATTATATTCGAAACCGGAAGCCAGTTGTTGTTGCCCAGGTTTTCAAACTGCTGCTTAATCCGGTAGTTGAAAAACTCGAATCGGCTGTTAAAATCGAGGTTGTAAATGCACCAGAGCTGGTCAACAATATAAATATATCCCTCAACCAATTCGTCGCTTTTGCGTTTTGGCGTTACCTTAATTTTGAAAACATCGAATTTGCCTACTGTAATAAACCCTTCATACCTGAAATTGTAATGCCTTAACGCCAGCGGCGCCAGTGGCGAAATTACCTCGTTGGGGCGTTCATCGTAAAAGCTGGCGGTCATTAAGCCCATAACCGGGGGCTCATCGAAACCAATTAAGGAGCTTTTTTTGCTGATGACTTGCTGGTCGTATTTTTGCGGATAATCGTAGGTTATTTTGTTTTGCGACTCAATTACATAGGTCACGTTTTCCTTTAAAACCTCTTTCAGTTTTTTATCGTTTACCTCAATTCTGTTTTGGTACAATCTGGGGATATTTGAAAACACAAAATTGCTTTTCAGGTATAAATCGGCTTCGTAATGTTTTATTTTTTCACGGTAAAAAGGTGCTTTGGCCATGGCTTTTCGCATAATAAACCATGCAGGGTCTTCTTTGCCCGGAAATACTTTCACCTCTTTAATTTCAAATTCCTGGCGCTGCATTGCAATGTCGATGTTCAGGCTGTCGGTATTCAAATAAACTTCTTTTTCCATCTGCACAAAACCCATAGAACGAATGGTAAAGTGGTAATTTCCACGGGGCAGTTGCAGCCTGAAATTGCCTTCAGCATTGGTAATGGTACCCTCTTTTGCTTCGGTCACAAAAATAGTAGCGTAAGGAACCGGTTCGTTTTCAGGCCCCGAAATTCTTCCGGTAACTACCTGTGCCGAAGCTTTGTAAGCAAAAAGAACAGCAGCTATTACAAAAGCACAGGCCCTGAAATATTGAAAGGCTGTATGTTTAATTTCCGTTTTCTGAATCATGATTACTTCAACAATTGGAATGATTTTAAGAGATGTTATCATTTGTTTTTATCGGCTGCGGGTAAGGTAAATACAAACCGGCTGCCTTTTCCCGGTTCGCTTTCACCCCAAATTTTCCCGTTGTTTTTTTGAACAAACTCTTTGCAAAGAATTAGTCCCAAACCTGTTCCGGTTTCGTTGGCTGTTCCTGCTTCTGAATTTTTTTCAGTAATGGTGAACAGTTTTTTTAATGTACCCGGGTTTATTCCAATTCCGTTGTCTTCAACAGAAATTTCAAGATAACCATTGTTTTTAACAGCTTCAATTTTTACCAGTCCTCCCGGTTTAGTGTATTTTATGGCATTTGAAATCAGATTTCTGAAAACAGTGGACACCGCTTTTTTGTCGGCAACTGCAAATGTATTTTCTCCGATGTTTTGTTCCATCGTAATATTTTTATTTTTTGCTGAAGTTTCAAGCTGTTCGGTCACTTCTTTTGCCAGTTTGAAAAGGTCTGCTTTTTCCAACCGGTATTCAATTTTTCCGGTTTGAATTTGAGCCCAGCTCAGCAATCCTTCCACAAGGGCATATACATTGGTGACCGACT
>JAHYIT010000103.1 GCA_019429205.1 Mariniphaga sp.
ATACCTCAGTGAAAAAGAGGGAAGGTTGTCCGAAATGTATCTGGCAACCTTTTCTTTTTAAGTAATGTCTCGTTCTGAAATAGCCTTACACAAAAAGCCGCTGATAATCAGCGGCTTTTGTAGTCCCACCAGGAAAACACCCCTGTTTTTTGGGGTTTTCCCAAAATATCTAATTTTTCTGATTAATAGCATTTTAAGGCAAAACTTTTGAAGCTGTTTTCCGGCTGTTTTTCCAATTTATTACAAAAAAGGATACAGAAAGGATACAGAAAATATAGATATATTTGTAAGAACTTAATTGTTTATGCTATGCCAAATATAATATTTTACCTCAATACCGGGGCAAAAGATAAAGACGATCGTGTTCCCCTGATGGCAAAAATCATTCATAACCGGAAAAGGTATTATAAAACCATTGCCAGGATAAAAACGGATACTGATTTTATTGATGAGAACGGCAATAATAAAGTAAAGCCCGGCGACTGGAACCCTGCCACCAAACGGATTTACAAGAACCACAAAAACGCAAAATACAACGGCCACAAAGAAATAAATGCAACGATAACAACACTGGAAACCCTTACCAAACAATACAACGATTACTGCATCATAAACGAACACCCTGTTTCTGAATCCGATATTGAGGCAATTCTTAACGGGATTGATCCGATTAACGGAGTTAAAACTCCCATCCGGCCAGACGTAACATTTAACCAGGCATTTAAAAGCTGGGTAGAGTTTACCAAAGCGAACCTGGAGCACAATACATACAGGAGCCGGAATTCAGTGTATCATTTCTTTCAGGATTTTCAGAATGATGAGAATTTCCGGATCACTTTTAAGAACATCGACATGCTTTTATTCGACCGGCTGAAACAGTATGCTTTTTCCGAAAAAAAGAATTATGCAAACAATACCTTTGCCAAAACAATTAAGGTCCTGAAAATTTTCCTCAATTGGTGCGAGGAACGCGGTTATTTTACCGGCAAATTACCCAAAGGATTTAAAGCTTCTGAACGCGACATAACACCCATCACTTTAACAGTGGATGAATTCAAAACGTTATACAGCAAAGATTTTGAAAGCAAAAAACACCAAAAGACCCGCGACATTTTTTGTTTTGGATGCCTTACCGGGTTGCGCTATTCTGACCTCATGCGTGTGCGCCGGGATATGATACAGGACGGTTATTTATACCTGACTATAAAGAAAGTTAAGGACCCTCAAAAAATCCCACTGGTTGACATGGCAACAACCATATTGGACCGGTATAAAGAACATCCGGTTTATGCCTTACCACATATTTCAAACCAGAAGTTTAACACCTACCTGAAAGAAGTATGCCAGGAAGCCGAAATAAAAGCGCCGGTTACCATCGATATTTACAGCGGCAATAAATGGACCCAGATAACACACCCAAAACACCAACTGATAACAGCTCATGTTGCCCGGAAAACATTCATTACCCTTTCTTTTTACCTGGGAATGAATATAAAGGTAGTTCAGGAAATTACCGGAATAAAACAAGAGGCCACCTTGCGCAAATATCTGCAGATAGCTGACCAGATGAAACAAGAGGAGATGCAAAAAGCCTGGGGAAAACTTTAATATTGTTTTTTTGGAACAAAAACGTTACTTTTGCAACATAAAACGAATCTATGAAATTTAATGAATTGTACCGGTTATTGGAGAAAGACGGCTGGTATATTGAACGGACCAAAAGGCACCATATTTATTCTCATCCAACAAAAAAAGGGAAAATACCGGTGGGAAAACATGGAACTCAGGAGGTGCCAAAAGGAACGCTGAATTCAATAATAAAAATGGCAGGATTAAAAAAGGAACAACCATGAAAAAAATATTGATTGTAATTGAAAAAGGAAAAGACGGAATTTATAGCGTTTATTCGCCAAATACTGAATTTACCGTTTTAAACGGGCAGGGCGCCACGGTTGAAGATGCCATTTCCGATATGAAAGAGGCCCTGCATGAGGTAATTGAAAGTTACCTGGAAGCCGGTGAAGATTTACCTGTAGAATTAACCGGTAATATTGAATTTGAGTATAAATACGATGTTGCCAGCCTGTTTAATCACTTCGATGAAATAAACCTGAGCAGCTTCGCCCGAAAAAATGGCATGAATGAATCACTGCTCCGGAAATATAAAAACGGACTGGCTTTTGCCTCAGAAAGGCAATGCCGAAAAATTGAAAACGGATTACACCGGCTGGGGCAATCCCTTTGCGCTGCCAGTTTGTAATTTATATGTAATTTTACCTCATAAAATATTTTAACAATGGAAACAGTACATTTAAAAATACGCACCAACACCAAAAGAGGAAAACACCTTTTGGACTTATTGCGCGAAATGGCTAAAACCGGACGGGATATTGAATTTGAACATATTCCAAACCAGGAAACAATAAAAGCGATGAAAGAAGCAGAGGAAGGTGAAGCAATGGAAGCAAGCAGCATCGATGAACTGTTTGATTCAATTTAAACTGCCATGTTCACAATCAAATATACCGGCACCTTTAAAAAGGACCTGAAAACGCTCAAAAAAAGGTCAATTGAAGATTTTGAAACATTGCGATCTTTTGTGAAAGAACTTGCAACCAACGGAGCTGCCGGAATTCCCGAAAAACACCAGGCCCACAAATTAAAAGGGAAATATGCCAGGCACCACGAATGCCATGTTTTGCCCGATCTTCTTATAATCTGGATGGAAAACCGGAAATCTGAAACTATTACGCTGGTACGTACAGGAACCCACTCCGATTTGTTTTAAATCATATCCCATTTTTCCGACCAGTTCCCGGCAGAACCCCAATAAAATGCTTTTATTTACTGAAATTTTAATACCTGTGTTGGCTATACAGCCAATGCAGCCCACCTGGTACCACCACCAACCATTGTGTAAATACACAACAGTTGTGGCGATGAACACCACAGTTGAACCTGCCGTTTTCTCATCCAACTGTTTGCTGAATAGCATATAGTTGACAAGTATAAATTTTCCCTGACAAAATAGGAATTAACAAAAAAGTACGTAATTTTGTACGAAAATAAAATAATAGCAATGAAAGCAGTTAATTATTCGGAATTACGGGCCAATTTGAAAACCAACCTCGATGTTGTAACCGATAGCCAGGAGTTACTTTTGGTGCACCGGCCAAAGAACCGGAGTATTGTAATGATGTCACTCAATGAATACAACTCCCTGCAGGAAACCTTACACCTGACCAAAAGCAAAGCCAACCGGGAACGCCTGGACAAAGCTGTTGAAAACATCAATAAAAAGCAGCACCTGGTTAAACACGACATTGCAGAATAATTGCCGGCATGGATATATTTTGGGATAAAACAGCATGGGACGATTACCAGTACTGGCTAAAAACCGATACCCGGGTATTGCGGAAAGTAAACAACCTTATAAAAGAATGCCAGCGCACACCGTTTAAAGGAACCGGACACCCGGAGCCGCTAAAGGAAAACTATTCCGGTTTTTGGTCCCGGAGAATTTCCGGAGAACACCGGCTGGTTTACAAAGTGGAAAATAACGTGCTCTATATAGCTCAATGCCGTTATCATTATTAGCCCGGCCAACTATGGTGATGAACACCACAGTTAAACCGGCCGTTTTCTCATCCAACTGTATGCTGAATAGCATATAGTTCAGCGGCCAACTATCCCGAAATACCGGGATAGTTCAACCGGCCAACCATTGGCTGAACAGCCAACAGTTGAATAATACTATTTTAGCAAAATGACCTTTTTACATGTTCAAATTGTATTATTTTTGAGCAGTTTTAATGTAAATACCATGAATACAACGTTAACAGAACAGGATTACGACAGAATAGGGCACGCCACCGTTATGTCCGCTGTTAAGTTGCTCCAAAAGCAAAAGCCAGATTTGCAGAGAAAAGCAGCCACAAGAAATAACACCGCGGTTAACTGGAACCTTATAAACAACCTGCCTCACAACCTGGAAGCCGATGAAGCCACCGGAACCGACCCGGAAGCCAACACCCCCGCCTGGCACATCATAGAAAATCTGGATCACCATATGGAAGTTGACTAAAATAATGGATTAAATTTTTGCGGAATCTGTATGATTTGGGGACAATTTCAAAAGTGTTTATTTAGACTGAATAAAAATAAGATAAAAACCTTTGGTTAATCTGTATGATTTTGGGACAATTTCACAAACACCTGGTTAGTTCCTTACAATTCACCTAAAAAAAATCTTTGCGCTAATTGTATGGTTTCAGGACAATTAGGAATCAATCAATTTTTTCCAATAGTTGCCTTAATGAGTTAAACTGGTATTCCTGGTTGAAACTATCTTTGCCTACAATAGAAAGGTAATTATCTATAAACCTTAACTCATCTATCAGAGCTTCTTTCTCTATGTTCCCGATTTTTATTTTTTCAATCAACTCATCCAGCAGCCGCCGGCTGTAATTGGCATTGTTGCGGATGTTATCAAAAGCCATTGAACCTGCCAGTAATACCTTTTCAATTTCTGCCACAATTTCTGCATTTACAGCAGGCAACAATTCATTGTAAGAATCAATTTCCAATATTCGGCATATTTCCAAAAAGCGTTCTATACTTAATACATTGGTACCCTGCTCTATTTTCTGATATCCGGGTTGACTTATATTTAATAATTCAGCCATTTTCTTTTGACTGAATCCTCTTACTTTTCTCTTATCCCTTATTTTTTTCAGCACAATCATAAATCAAAAATAATACTAATAATATTATTTTCCCATTTTTCACTATTAATAATACTATATATAATATTTTATACCACATTGTTTGTTTTATTATAATTATTAGTTATATTTGAGCCATTAAAGTTTAAATAAAAAAATCATTAGTTATGAATAAGATTGAAAAAATCATTAAAAGCAAAGAACACGGTTGCTTTGTTTTTAAACCCGACCGCGAATTTTACAACATGGTTGGAATTAACCGTAAAAGGTTCGGGCAAATCTATCGGGGCGAAATATCGCCCACTGTAACCGAGGCAAAAGCACTTGCTAATTATTTTCAGGTGGAAGTAACTGAACTCATTTAACCAGGCACCATGAATTTAGATTTAATTGTAAAAGAACTAAAAGAGGGATTCCGGGAGATCATCCGGGAGGAACTAAAGGCTAACCGGCCACAGGAACCCGACATTACCCGCGACCGAATTAACAGAACCCAGGCAGCAAAACTGGCCGGTGTAAGTTTACCCACGTTTGCCAAACTGGTAAAGAATGGCACATTTCCCGAACACGGTTTCGGCACCCGTAATAAATTCTATTTACGCAGCGAAATCATTGAAGCACTTCACCGCGAAGCTGACAAAAAAGACAGTCAATAACTTAATAATTAACAATTTAAAATTAACAAAATGAAAAGTGAAAAGCAATTACGCGACCAACTAAGGAAAGCCGGGAGCAACTATGAACTGAGACTGGAAGATGTTGAGAAGTTTTTGACAGAAAAATAGACACCTCTTTTTTGTCCTTTTGCGCCTTGCAAAAAGTCAGAACCTTTACCCACGAATTTAAATACAAATTGCAATGGAAAAAATTAAAGTACCACCGAAAAGAATTAAAAGTAAAAATTTCACTGTACGATTTACCGAAGATGAGCGCAATAATCTGGAACGGTTTTGCGCCCTCAAAAAAACCACAATTGCAGAGTTTATTCGGTTTAGTTGTAATGTGGTGATGAAAAGGGCAAAGTGATATGACGGTATCTGCAAAAAATAGAGAGGAGGGAAAAACCAGGTCGTTGATAAAAAACAAGTTCACTGATGCCGAGCAGTACCTTGCAGATAAATACGATTTTAGACGAAATACCCTTTCTCTGGAAATTGAAATTAAACGGTATGCAAAAAAAAATGCTAAATGGGAGCCGGTTAACGAAAACAGCCTTTATCGCGAACTCCAAAAAGTAGGGCATGGGATAGCGCTGAACGTTATTGTGGCTTTGTTGCGATCTGATTTTGTTCCTGATTATGATCCGTTAAATCAATACTTCAATTCTTTGAAGTGGAACCACGGAAACCATATTGAAAAATTGGCTTGGTATGTTAAAGCAGTGGATGAAGCCGATTGGAAGAATCACTTCAAAAAGCAACTGGTACGAACCGTCGTATGTGCCCTGGATAAAAAATACTTCAATAAACAAGCGCTTATCCTCGTGCAGGAAAAACAGAACTCCGGCAAATCTACCTTCATCCGGTTTCTGTGTCCGCCGGCGCTCGATGATTACATAGCCGAAGATGTTACTACAGATAAGGACAGCAGGATATTGTTGGTGAAAAATTTCATCATTAACCTGGATGAACTTGACAAACTGAATAAAAAGGAGATAGGTGCCGTAAAAAGTTTTATTTCAAAAGTTCAGATAAATGAGCGCCTGCCTTACGACCGCAAAAATTCCATACTTAAGCGTCGGGCTTCATTCTTTGGTTCCACCAATAATTTTGAAATTCTGGATGATCCGACCGGTTCCGTACGCTGGTTATGTTTCGATATTAAAGGAATAGACTTCAATTATTCAAAAAAGATTGACATAGACCAGGTGTGGGCAGAGGCTTACCACCTCTATAAATCGGGGTTTGAATATGAACTTTCCAAAGAAGAAATCCGGAAGAATGAAGAAAGGAACAAACGCTTCCAGGTGCTAACAATGGAACGCGAATTAATTGTCAAATTATTTGAGCCTGCAGAAGATAAAGACTTCGATAATTTTTGGACAGCAACCGAAGTGTTGGAAAAATTAAATAGCCTGTCAAATTTAGGGCACAAACTTAACGTGGTGCAAGTTGGTAAGGCCCTAAGTATATTAGGTTTTCCGAAGGGTCAGAAAACTGAAAATCGTATTTGCGGATACTTTTTAAAACTGAAAAACTTTGATGAATGAAAACAACCTACTCATCTTACTCAATGAGTTTAAGAAGTTATATATCAGCTTTTTATCCGAGTAACTTAATCACAATTTTAAGTTACTCAAAGTTACTCTTTTTTAATAGTAAGGTGAGTAGGTTGGAGTAACTTGAATTTTGCCATTTTTCGGGGGTAAGTTACTCCGATATGAATACTGATTATCAATATTTTAAATACAAATGAGTAGGTTGAGTAACTTAAAATCGACTTTTTAAAATTATATAAAATGAAAAAAGAGGGAAATATCAAACAAAAGTTCAGTTTTTTTAAATCACCGGTAACCAACGTTACACCTTACCGGGATATCACCCTTTTGGATGCACACCGGGTTATTACCGGCAAATATTACAAAAGGCAAACTCTTAAATTGAGGTTACTTTCCGATAAGCAGGAGAACCGCCGGTTCAAAGCTACCCATTTCCCTTATTGCACGTTCAGCGGCACCTTCACCCGGCGCAATGAAGATTCACTGATTCTGCATTCGGGCCTCATTTCCCTGGACTTTGACCACATGAAAGATATTCAAACCCTGAAACTGCAATTACTTAAAGACCCCTATTTTCAAACTGAACTGTTATTTGTTTCTCCGAATGGAGCTGGCCTCAAATGGATCGTCAGCATCGATGTTACCGGTAAATATTCACACGCTGATTGGTTTCAGGCTATCTACAATTACATACGCGAAACATACAACATTGAAATTGACAAATCCTGCAGGGATGTTGCAAGAGCTTCATTTCTATCCCATGATAAGGAAGCATTTATTCACCCTAAATATTTGGTACAATGAAACTACGATTTGAAGTTGAAATATGGTTGGTTGAACGCCGGAAATTTAACCTGGATAAATGGCTTAAAAAACAGAAACCACAAAAAAAGGTACAGGAACCGGCAACTGATGAAATGAAAGGTCCGGTAAGAATTCAGCATGAAGTTGAAGTTATTACCAGGCGGATTGAGAATTCCCGGTTAGACCTTACCTGCAATTACCAGGATTGGCTAAAACTGGGTTTTTCTTTTGCAGATGAATTCGGCCCTGCCGGCAGAAGCTATTTTCAGAGAATTTCAAAATTTCATCCAGAATACGACCCGTCCAAATGTGATGAGCAGTATGATAAATGCCTGAAACGCGGCAAATCGGGAATTTCTATAAAAACCTTTTTTGCAGCGGCCCGCGATGCAGGCGTGAACATCCGGGTTTAACAATTAACAAAAAAAACAATGAAAACACAAAAAATTTCAGACGAACAATTGATTACGCAGGCTATTGAATTTTATAAGGAAACCTGCAAAATGGAAAATGTGGATCCCGGGGAACCAGACCCCAGCGTCTGCCAGGTGAGCAATAAAAAAATTTACCTGGTAAATAAAGCGCAAGGATTTGCGATCATCCGAATTCACCATGGAAAATTGTATTTCAAACTAAATGGTATCGATTACAATTGCCAAATACAGGCAAAAAAATAAAAAGTTATGGCACGAATATTTTTCGCAAAAATCAGAATTTACAATTACGACTATTCAGCCGGAGCCAGTCAGCTTTCCGTTCAGACATTCGGCAATGATGAGAACGATGCCAGGGAAAATGTTAACCGTATGGTTGGCAATTGGGACGGAGTTTTACACTACGACGTCGCTAAAATTTCAAATAAGGCAATACCATTGCAGAAGTATGTGGTTTTTTGCACCCTCAAGTATTACAACCGCAAAACCAGGGAGATAAAATTCAACTGCAAAGCCGAAAGCCCAAAAGATGCAGAATCCTTTTTCCGGGAGGTTATCAGCAGTTGGCGGGATATTGTTAGCATTGAGATTGACGGAATCGAAGAAAGAATATAAATATCATGGAAGAAATTAAAAAACACCGCGAAACAGCCAGGCAACTCGGCAAACAGATTGCCCAATTACGCCGGCAACTGGCAAAAACCAAAAGCCCAGGTAGAAAGAAAACCCTGCAGGCGCAAATTGAGGAGCTTTTCAGTACCCGGAAAAAATTATTGCTGTTCATCAGAACGGGTACAGGTAATTATCAAATACCCCAGCCGTTAGAGGTTGAAAATAAAGAACCGCAGACGACGCTGGTACCTGCTCAGGCACCTGCCAAACCAGCCCAACCAATAAGCCAGTCTTATTGTTTGAATGCAATCCCGGAACCTGTTCAGAAAAAAGCCAAACAAGCCCTTTCATTTTGGCAGAAAATAGTCGGTTTTTTCAGGTTTATTTTTCAAACACTAAAAAAATATTTTTATGGATGAAATCCAATTCCACAAAGAGCGCCTTAAACTTTGTAACGCTATTATTGAAGGTAGCCTGGATGCGGATACCGGTTATAAAATTTTTCAAATCACTTAAAATCATAAATCATGGCAAAAAATAGAGATTCACCAACTTATCTTTATCAGGTCCGCCACCTGGTAACCATCACACCCGGCCAAACCAAAGAAGTAACCCTTCCATGCCGGGGGAATGATGCAAACCATGCAACCGAGGTTGCAGAACAGGTACTTCAACGGAAGTATCCCAATGCTGAATTAAAGTTTATCAGCGCAAAAATCCCCAACCACCAACACGAGATGCAGACATAAAAAAAGCCCCATCATTATGGAGCTTATGGTTGCCTGTTCCTGGCATGGGTAAAAAAAATTTTATACCAAAATTAATAAATTGAAAGATGAAAACAAAAATTGAAAACAAAATTGTTGAGCTCGACCACGGAATCAAACTTGCACCCGCAGCAATCCAAAACCTCTATTTTCTCCAAAACGGAATTGTTCCCGAAGAAACTTGTCCTCCGGAAGTAAACAGAGGTGCCGAAATTTATGCTGAATACATCCGGGATGCGATGGATTACATTCTGAAAGATACTGATTCAAATAACGCTGCCCAGTGCAAATCAGCGGTTTTTGTATTGGGCCGGTTATCTGCCATTGCAGACATGATTAAATCATTCAGGGTATTGTCCGAACTTGAATTAAGAAAGTTTCAATTGAGCGAGATGAACGAACAGTAACTTTTATAAGTTAATACAAAACCTTGATTAACAACCGTAAACATTTTGTCCTTTATTTTAAAACCTGGGTGCCTTAATTTGGTGCTCAGGTTTTTTAATGTACTGATATGGATGAAGAAACACAACATGAAGCGCCCATACTAAGTGAACTAATTACGTTCAGGGTGCCGGTTTATGTTCACCGGCAGGTTCACACCATTGCCGAACAGCGACAGCAGACAGTTAGCGAATACATGAGAGGCGTAGTAAACAATAAATTAAAAAGGCAGAAAACATGACACCCCGGCCCGTCATATTTCCTGTTTTTTTGCCTTCTCGTCTGCCTTTCGGAATAGGGCGGGTTGGGGCAGAGAGAGACTCGGAACCGTTCTTTTTTGATTTTCATTTTTTTTGAATGAAGAACAAGGATAGTAATTAGCTGAAAAACAACAATTAAAGGCATATTCTGAAATTTAAGATAAAAAAATAAATGACAATAGAAATTTAGAAATGAGCGTACCTGAAATCATTAAACTTGAATTGCAAACTTTCAAACCAAAGTTGAAACTCCAATTAGGGGAACTGGTTTATGATTGCCAGGACGAAAAACAAAAAAATTTAATGGTAATAACCGGCTTTTTGCCGCTTGATTACCTGAACGGAGTTGAAGCAGATTATTGTTGCAAGTGGTTAACTAACCAGGGCCGCCCCAGAGACAGAATTTTTTTAGAAAAAGAACTATTAAAAATAAAACAATGAGCACACCAGCAGACATAGAAATTATTAAAAATCTTGAAAAACCATTTTTGAAATATAAAATTGGGCAAACGGTTTTTTTGAAAACGGATACCGAACACATGTATCCTATGATGATCGTAAATTATGAACTCGACGACTATAATTGCAACGACTATGAAGTTCGATGGCTTAACGGCCAAAGCAAACCTGAATATGAATCTTTCCCTCAGGAATGTCTAATCGAAAAATCAAAAAGCAGAAGACTCTAATTTTAAAATTTTTATATCATGAGTAAAAAAGAATTCACGCCCATTCAAATTGGCAAACCAGACCCACGCCGGGAAAGGGAAATTATAAAAGCATATCAAAATATGCTAAACGCAGCTGTTAGCTTGCAAATGGCAACTGAATACTGCCTGAGAGAAGATGAAGGTTTTGGCATTGATTTTTTCTTTCTTTCGTTGAAAGAAGATACTGAAAAATTCATCCGGCGAAAATTTGTTGAAATCAATAAAGTTAGCATTCCAGGAATTTCAACAGAACGACTGAAAGAAAGCGATCTGCTCGACATCAAGGAACTGGATCATGCAATCGAAGAAAGGAAAAACTTTGATAAAGCATGGGCTGCAGTTGAAGCTACCCGGTTTATTTATCCACTCCGGAAACTTTACGTAAATGACGAAATTGGTTTTGAATTGACAGAGGACTTTCATCAAAAAATCCAATATAAAATTGGCCGTTTCACGCAAAATAAACAGCAAAATTTCATTCTTGAAAAAATGCAGGAATTATGTAAGATTTTAAATGAACTGAGCGAAATTCAAATCCTTTTCCCCAAAAAAGGACCCACTGAAATTGAACTTCTGGCCGATTTTGTTGAAATAGACAAAACAAATGAAGATGAACCGTTTCAGGTTTCAGATATTTTGTTTTACAAGCGCCGGTTAAGGGCGTTTCGCGAAAAGTCCAATTTTCTGAAAGAACCAAAAACTTTTGAAGATTTTATTGCCTGATATTTTTTTAAAAAAATAAACTTGGTCTGAACCGCCAGGATGTTAGTCCGACCCACCTGTTTGTTACGTAACGGGTGGGTTTTTTTTATTTGGTTTTACTTCATAATTCCCAAAAAGGATACAGAAAGGATACAAAAAAACCGCGCTAACTCAATATTAACGCGGTTTATCCGTAGTCCCACCAGGAATCGAACCTGGATCTACAGTTTAGGAAACTGCTATTCTATCCGTTGAACTATGGGACCTTCTAATTTTCAGGTGGGCAAAAATAGATAAAAACCTATTTCCCGGCAAATCAATTCAAAATAATCTCATTTTTTTCCTTATTTTCAACCCAAAACAAAAATTACCGTATATAAAGATTACTGAATTAAAATAAATCAATTTCTTTCAAAAATTAAACATCATGAAAAACAACATCAACCGAAGAAAGTTTTTGGGAACCGGACTGGCAGCAGCAGCCACGGTAACCGTTGGAAAATCTTTAGGCTCAGAAAATGAATTCAGCCGTATTCCGGTTAAAAAAAGCGATGAACACCCTTTCAATCCGGTAACTTACAGCGCCATGCCTACTCACTCTTTTGGCAAAACGGGTTATAAGGTAGGTATTTTAAGTCTGGGCGGACAGGCAACACTCGAAATTGCAGGCCGGGAAGATGAGTCCGAAAAAATCATCAACCGCGCCATCGATTTGGGAATTAACTACATTGACACCGCTGCATCGTACGGTCGGGGAGTGAGCCAGCTAAACATTGGTCGCGTGATGAAAACCCGCCGCAGCGAGGTGTGGCTGGCTACTAAAACTCATGACCGCACGTATGATGGTTCGATGCGCTTGCTGGAAGAAAGTCTGAAAAATCTTCAAACAGATCATTTGGATACCTGGCAATTACATAATGTGCAACGACAGGATCAAATTGATCAGATTTTTGCAAATGACGGCGCCATAAAAGCACTGGAAAAAGCAAAATCGGAAGGTATGGTTCGGAATCTCGGAATTACAGGACACTTTGAACCCATTGTGTTGCTTGAAGCTATTAAGCGGTATCCATTCGACACACTTCTATTAGCACTCAATGCAGCCGATGTGCACTACCTCAGTTTTAAAAATTACCTGTTGCCTGAAGCACAAAAACGAGGTATTGCTACCATCGGCATGAAAGTGGCCACCCGCGGACGCATGTTAAACTGCTGGACCCCGCCACCACTGGAAGAACAAACTGATGCCCGCATGCGCACACCAAAACCGGGAACGATATCCATAAAAGAAGCGCTGACTTACAACATGAGCCTTCCGGTGAGCACTACCATTATTGGAGTTGACAGCATAAAACAACTGGAAGAAAACGTAAAAATTGCTTCTGAATTTTCACCGCTTCCATTGGCCGAAATGGAAGAAATTGAATTCAAAACACTTCCCATTGTAAGGCAGGGATTGTATTTCAGAAGGTGGGATGTCGGAGCATAATAAATTTTACAAACACAAATCTGTTTTTAAAATAAAATACGTAGTTTTACCATCCTGAAAAAACAAAAATGTATATATCACCTTTATACTGCAAAGAATGGCACTGGCGCAACGTGAAAATGGAAGCCCAGGATGAAAATATGTATAAACCCGATTAACCAGAAAAAGGGATTTGTTGTGATGCAGCAAATCCCTTTTTTATTGAATATTAAATTTTTAAATCGATAAAGTATGACCAGACAAAAGAAAATTTTTCTCGAAGAGTCGGAAATGCCCAAACAATGGTACAATCTGGCGCCTGACCTGCCAACACCCTTAAATCCACCAATTGGCCCCGATGGAAATCCAATTTCGCCCGATATGCTCGCCCCGGTTTTCCCAATGAATTTAATTGAACAGGAAGTGAGCCAGGAACGCTGGATTGACATCCCGGAAGGAATTCGGGAAATATTGGTTCAGTGGAGGCCAAGTCCGCTTATTCGTGCCTACGAGTTGGAAAAAGCGCTGGGCACCCCGGCAAAAATCTACTACAAAAACGAAGGCGTTTCGCCCGCCGGAAGCCATAAACCCAATACAGCCGTTGCACAGGCCTGGTACAATAAGGAGTTTGGCATAAAAAAACTGACCACCGAAACAGGAGCCGGACAGTGGGGAAGCGCTTTGGCCTTTGCCTGCGCCCAGTTGGGGGGCATTGAGTGTAAAGTTTTTATGGTGCGCGTTAGTTTCGACCAGAAACCGTTTCGCAAAATGATGATGAACACGTATGGCGCAACCTGCATTGCCAGTCCAAGTACCGAAACCCAGGCCGGGCGGAATATCCTCGAAAAATATCCGGATACACCCGGAAGTCTGGGCATTGCCATTTCGGAAGCCATTGAAGCCGCTGTTACCGACCCGACAGGTGAAACACGGTATTCGCTGGGCTCGGTGCTGAACCACGTTATGTTGCACCAAACCATTATTGGTCTGGAAGCCAAGAAACAGTTGGCTAAAGTGGGCATTAAAAACCCCGATGTAGTTATTGGCTGCTGTGGCGGAGGAAGCAACTTTGCAGGAATTTCATTCCCGTTTATGTATGACAAAATTCACGGTGCAGACATTCAGATTATTGGAGCTGAACCGTTTAGCTGCCCAACCCTGACCAAAGCGCCGTTTATTTACGATCATGGCGATGTGGCCAAAATGACCCCGCTGCTGCCCATGTACAGCCTGGGGCACTCATTCATTCCCGCACCCATTCATGCGGGCGGATTACGCTACCACGGAATGGCGCCGCTGGTCAGCGCTGCATTACGCGACGGATTGATGGAAGCACAGGCCATTCACCAAAGCGAATGTTTTGAGGCCGGATTGCTTTTCTCCAAAACCGAAGGCATAATTCCTGCACCCGAAACCACCCATGCCATTGCTGCGACCATTCGCGAAGCCAAAAAGGCAAAAGAAGAAGGTAAGGAAAAAGTTATCCTTTTCAACTTCAGTGGCCACGGATTAATGGACCTTGTGGGATATGAAAAATACCTTACAGGCCAACTGAATGATTTTGAATATCCGGAATCGGAAATTGCCAGAAACCTGAAAGAACTGGAAGGTTATCCGCTGCCGAAATAAGGAAACTCTTCCGAAAGTGAGAAAGGTAAAAATCGCGCTGCAAATTGATTCTTGTAGCGCGATTTGTGTTTACATTTGGGGGGTTTCCAGTTTAAAACAATATAATACTGCTTATCTTCTAAAAACATGTGATTTTGATGTAATTTATAGAAAATCGAACCGAATTAGCCATAAATGTTCTAATTAAATAAAAATAACTCATATTTATGTATTTGCCTGATTATCATATTATTGTAAATCTATTCATGAATGAAGCAGATGAGCAACAATGTAATATTTGAAGTAGAGAAATTTTTATACTTAATCCTTAATACAGCGTACCGAACAACCAAAATTCTTACTGTTTGAAAAAACATATACCTTTGGACTATTAAACATTAGTATGACAAGCTGCGCTTGTAAAATATTTTTACTTGTTGCAGTCCAAAAAACACTCCGGTTACCAACAGATGCATAAGTACCAAGATTACTTCGGTATCCACTGGCAACTGCTTTAAAACCACTACTGTTATCCGCTCCTTTGTTTGGACTATCCCAAAAATCAGTTCCTAAATCTTTGAGTTTTCCTCCTGCAATTTTTTCACCTCCTAAAAAATCAATCAATTCTTGCCATTCTTCAATTGTTGGTATATGCCAACCTTTTGGTGCTAAATTACCTTTTTTTATCGTAGCCCAATTATAAAGAACCCCATAGGCATCTTTGTTTGTATCGTCATCATTGTACAAACAATAAGCGCCTGAAACATCTAATTTCCATTTTTCAGCATCAATTAATTGTTGTATTGGAGCCCCACTATTGTATCTAGTTGTTTTTAGATTTTCAAGCATCCATGTTTGATTTCCAATTTTGATAGTTTTATATACATTTCCTTCAACATCTGTTACTGTATCTCCGTTTTCTTGACAAAACGGAATAAATGAGAATACGATTAATACTAACAAAATAAATATTTTTTTCATATTATTAATTTTTAATATCCTACTCATTTGGCTTTTCGGTGCGGCCCCGTTTAGAATGGTTTCTGGACTCCATCTTGAATGAGCAAAGAATTCATTGTTTAGTGAAAACAATAATTTCACCATCATAAGCAAAATTCATTTTATTCCCTTCAATTACACCTGAAATAATATCCCCATCCCCAAAATCAATGGTAATAGTTTTTCCATTTATTGTATAAATTCCGGTCCATTCTTTATAAAGAATTTCGGCGCCGGTGAAAAACGGTACCACTTTCCGGTTTAAAACAGTACCACTCCAAGATTCTGGATTTAGATAAATTATAGAAAGTCCCATTATATTAAACAACAACTTCTTAGCTTAGCATAGCAA
>JAHYIT010000291.1 GCA_019429205.1 Mariniphaga sp.
TGTTTGCCTTCAGATTCCTTCAGATTCCACCTCACGATGGACACCCTTGCTTTCGGCTATGAGATTCCGGTCATCACGGCTCCCTCGGAACTTACACCCGTTAGTGTATTAACATGCCCGGCACACCAAACTTCCCGCTGCTCATCAGCTTGTCTTTTTCAAATAGATTAACGAGGTAGATACCGGAGGTTAAATTTGAGATATCCAGTTCCACGCTGTTTCCTTCCGTGTTGCGGAGGGAGTGCTCCATTACCTGCCGGCCAAAGAGAGTAAAAGAAATTCAAATATTGAATTCTCAGAAACTTGAGAAACAAAAACCTGAGATACAAGAGAAATTAGGCTTAGTGCGGAATTTATTGAGTTTTTATATGATTATGCATTGATAATCGGAGGTTTACGAACGCACTAATTTGAAAGGGTACAATTCAGGAAAAATTAAAACCATGATAAATTTTCAGGACTATTGTTTCACAAACTTCCCGCTGGCCATCTGTTTCTGATTTTCTAAAAGGTTTACCAGGTACATTCCAGCTTTATAACCTGAAATATCCACCTTTACCTTTTCACCCTCTGAGTATTTCAACGGGATTTCATTCATTTCCTTTCCGGTGATATCAAATATTTTTAGCACCGATTGTTCATGATAACGAAAGTTGTACTGCCGGCTGGTCGACGGCCCCCAGGGATGTTCATCCACTGTGGCAAAAGGCAGTTGAACAGTGATTTCATTGCCGGCAGGATTGGGAGAAATAATAAGCTTTTGTGCCGCCTCGTATTCGATTTCACCGGGCAGGGCAGTCCACACGTCGCAATCATCAATACCGATGGTATCCGATACGATGGGTAAATTACTGCATTTGTAATCGTACTCGAATGGCTGCGTGTAAGCGGTATCGTACTCCAGGTCAAAATTGAATTTATGAAGGCCAACCTTATAAAAACCGTCATTATCCTTAAAAGCGCCCACAAATAACTCCTTATTATCAAAAGTTACAATGGATTGGTTAAGACCAAAATTCGACTCCACAATGTTCTTCTCAAGCAGTAGATTCCCGCTCGTATCCGTCCTGGCAATGACTGAATGATATGGCTGGCCCGGATAATTCCATCCACCGCCAATATCATAAATGGTATCGTTCATTACATTGATGCATAAAGCTGCACCAAATTCAGTGGAATTTATTAAATATTTTCTGTAAATAGGACTACCCGTTTTGCTCGTTTTTATAAGCATCGGATAGTTGCCACTTCCCGTATACCAACCTACTCCTACGGTTAGGATATTTCCATCATTGTCTTCTGACGATTGCTGATCATCACCCCGATACATGGTATTTGCCCCATCAATAACCCACCATTTTTCACTCCCGTCAATACCGGCAGCCATAATGAACGGTTTGTCATAACCCAGCTCCCCTCCATAATCATTATAAATCGTGTTTCCGGTTATTATACATAAGGTATCTTGCGAAATGAACATGTGGTAGGGATACTCATTCCAGGCATTGGGATCCACCTGGTCGAATACATTCTTTATCCAGATCAGGTTGCCGGAATTATCAAGCCTGAAAAGCCAGATCCCCTTATAAACACCGCTTCCGGGAACAAATTCATTGCCCCAGCTTGTCACTAATGCTATGTAACCGTCCTCGTCAGGAACAGGATAAATATTTAATCCGGTACAGTAGGCTGTATTCGGCCCGGCCTGGTAAAAAATCCTGCACCAATCCTTTTCACCGCAGGCATTCAGTTTCATAAACATAGGATCGGCCAGATAATCAAGCATGTATGTCCCCCCTCCAAGAACATACCCACCGTCATAGGTTTGATGTATATTTTGAAAGCCTCCAGTATGCAACCCATCGCCAATGAATTTTTCCCAAAGGATTTCCCCATTAATATCCGTCTTAACCAACCATGCCCATATTGCTGTTATACCGTCCGGACGAATCGTATTTAAAACAATGTATCCTTTGTCATATGTTTCTATCAAGTCGTAATTATAAGTTACTTTGTAATTCCAATATTTCTTTGGCCATGTTGCTATTTGCGCATTGATAATATTAAAAAGCATTGCGAGTGTAAAAATCAAAATTGAATTTTTCATAGAATAAAAATAAAATCCGTGGAAATTTTTTACTAAATTTCCACGGACGATGT
>JAHYIT010000292.1 GCA_019429205.1 Mariniphaga sp.
TACTGATTACATTTACAGAAGGCCAGTCGAACGCCGTAACAACCTGTTTAGCAACAAATAACCAATCAAAAGGGAATTGAAAAGAGATAGAGTAATACGGTTAATTATTGACGTGAAAATCTGTGATCAATGAAAAGAGTGATAATAATCTCTGAGAATTTGGGTATAATTTTTACCGAGAAGGACAAGGCAAAACAATAGATGATGATTTAAATCCATAAAAATTCCCCCAACTTATTTTGTTCATTTCAATAGTAAGCGTTGAATCCAGTTTCATTCCGACATCAGTTTTTTCATAATATAAAGCAGGGTTATAGTAGCAGGAATCACTGTTTTCATAAGCATCTGTCACATTCATAATTCCTACATATTCCTCCCGACCGTCATTATCGATATCCCTTGGAGGATCCTCAAAATAGGGTAGTATTTGTTTTTGTATAAGTTTACCGTGCCTAAAATACAATGCCCATAGTTTATTAAAATCAGGAGCGTCAAATATTGGCATTAATACCATGTATTCACCGTTATCTAATTTCCACGAATAGGGCCACAGTTTTTCACCAAACATGTATTCCGTTATAGAGGTGTCATAATAAACTTTTTTAGATTTTATCCATATTTCAATATGGCTATAAGTCAAAGAATCATTAAAATCCTTTTCCTGAACAGGAATTATAACTTTGACACCCTTATTTAGAGGAATTTTTTTAAATGGATTTTTTGTATCATTTCCTGAAAAACATGCACTGCTAAACCAGAGGCATAGAAATAAATATTTAATACTTTTCATCCTTCCTTTTACTTAAGTATATAATATTTTACATCATGCTCGTTTCTGAAAGCTGCATTCTTAGCACCTTTCAATGGCACAAAACCAGTACTTCCTTTAACGCCAATATTTGCCAAAGTGCCTTTTTGAATATTTGTTCCAACTGAAAGTGTCGCAACATGTCCGGAACCAGAAGGATTTTTATATGCAGCAATAGCAAGTGTTCCATCTCCTGCGGCTTTTTCTGCTTCAGCTTGTGTTGCAGACGTATAGGCTGGATATTTATTATCCGCAAGATTTTGTGCAATATCATTTGCTCTTCCAGGGGTGAATAAGTTGATTGATTCATCACCCTGAGCTCTTTTAGCTGATTGGGTAGCTAGTTGAACGTTTTGGGTTGCTTGATTGCAATGAGTGCCACCATATTTCTGAGTTTCCGGATTATAATCCTGATCTAAACTTGGATTATTATCATTTAAATTTTGTTGCTCTTGCGTGACGGATGTTACAGCTTCATCCGTAACCTTGTCAACTCCCCCTTGTTCACTATATTCTCCAGTAAACTCATAATGTAAATTAGTGCCAGAACCTGTTTGCTGAAATACAGCATTTGAACCATCTTTGATACGCTGAACAAGCTTGCCATCTTTATCAAAGAAATCTGTCATTTCCCTCCCATCCGGATCAATAAACCGGATAGGATTGTTAATGCAGTAGGTGTAAGGAGACCATCTCCGGGAGGATTCCGCCAAAGGATCCACCGCATGCCACCTCCCGATCCCCGGATCATAGAACCTGGCGCCGTAATCATACCACCAAAGTTTAGCGTCTGTCTGAAGTTCCTTTGAATTATATAGATTGCGGTTATCTGAGATACTTACATCCTGGAATTCTAACCCGAAAGGATAATAGTCAGTTACCTGGATCGTTGGATTTGTAAAATTGGGGTTGGTGGTGAGTACCACACGTACATTTCCCAGGTGATCTTTGATGAAATACTCGGGGTAGAACAAGCTGTCGTGGTCATCCCATTTCAGCCGGCCTTCGGCCCCCTTCCCCGGCCCTTCCCCCACCCGGGGGAAGGGGGCGTATGGATTTATAGCTTCCATTTCAAAGTTAATCTGACAATCTTTACGCCCATGTAGTGCTAACATTGATTTCAAATTAATAAAATTTCAACAATCCTTCGGTACTACAGGTAGTCAATTTATTTCATGTTACAGATTTACATAAATACTAGTGTCATGTCAATCATAGTATGACGTAATAATAAATTTTTGTATCTTTGGCGAAAAATCGCCATGATAAAATACAAAGTAACCTTAACCAAAGAAGAAAGAGAGCTGTTAATGTCTTATACCC
>JAHYIT010000104.1 GCA_019429205.1 Mariniphaga sp.
CGGCACCTGAATATTCTTCGGGGCAGGACTTGTTGCAGAAAATTCTTTTGGAAAGAAGAATTGAGCTTTGGGGAGAAGGATTCAGGGGCTTTGACCTGAAAAGGCTGAAGCTGGGTGTTGATCGAAATAACAGCAACCACAATACAGTGGTGGCTCGTACCATGACACTTCCTGCAGAATCGGAAAAATTCATTTACCAGATTCCGCAGGCTGAAATCGATGCCAATCCATACATTGGTGAGGAAGACCAAAATCCGTAATTTGGGTTAGATTTTTCTACCGGTTGGTTCATGTTCCTGCCACTTTTTTTTCAGTTCTTCCAATTCCCTTTGATGTCTTTTCATCAATTGTTCCCATTCTTTTTGGTGTTCATCATTTTTAAATTCCGGGAAACCAAATTGTTCGTCGCGAAACCGGAAAAAGTGTTGATGAAGTCGTTCCTCAAAATTAAAGAATTGAAGTTTAAATAAATTTGAAGAAATTTTAAAAAGTTTTAAAGGCGGAAACAAAAAACAGGATGACGCCATGATATAAGACGACATCCTGTTGCAAATGGAACGTATTTTTAAGGCTTTCTAATCAAAACGATGATCCTCTGCCGCCGGGCCACAATCGCAATCTTCGTGCAATCCTTTTTCGTATTGCTGTAGTGCACTTAAACTCATACCCATGCTTGAAAAACCACCATCGTTAAACAGGTTTTGCATAGTTACTCTCCGGGTTAAATCAGAAAACAAGGTAATGCAATAATCGGCACAATCGTCGCCGGTTGCATTTCCCAGGGGCGACATGCGGTCGGAAAAGTCGAGCAGCCGGTCAAATCCTTTTACACCGCTACCTGCAGTTGTAATGGTTGGCGACTGTGAAATGGTATTGATTCGTACACGGCGTTCTCTTCCGTAAATGTATCCAAAACTGCGGGCAATAGATTCCAGCAACGCTTTGGCGTCGGCCATGTCGTTGTAGCCGTAAAAAGTACGCTGGGCTGCAACATACGAAAGAGCTACCACTGAACCCCATTCATTTATAGCATCCAGCTTGCGGGCAGTTTGAAGCACTTTGTGAAACGAAACTGCTGAAATATCCAGCGTTTTGTCCAGGTAGTTATAATCGAGGTCACTGTAATGACGCTCTTTCCTTACGTTGGGTGACATGCCGATGGAGTGAAGAACAAAATCAATTTTGCCACCAAGGTGTTCCATCGATTTGATAAAAAGGTTATTCAGGTCTTCTACACTGGTGGCATCGGCGCCAATGGCAATAGTATTCAGTTTTTCTGCCAGTTTCCTGGTTTCGCCCATGCGCATGGCTACTGCTGTGTTGGTTAATGTTAAAGTGGCGCCTTCTTCGTGGGCGCGCTCTGCTATTTTCCATGCTATGGAATCAGGATTTAATGCGCCAAAAACAATTCCCCTTTTCCCTTTTAGTAAATTGTAACTCATGGTAATTTTTTAAGAATTTTTGCGGTGCAAAGTTAAATTAATTTAAACTCATTCCAAATAAGTTTTGTGTTTTAAAAAATCCCTTTATATTTGCTGAAAATAAAATCGGTAATAAAAATGAATTCACGCATTCAACATAGTTCACAAAATGCCCTGGCTAATCCGGCCGGTGGTTGTGACTTCGTTTCGCCGTCAGTTTTCATGTCTATGCGCTAGCCTTCTTTCAGTGGTTTCCCATTGACTGAAGGCATACAGGTTTTAGCGAACAAAAATCAAAGTTTTACATTTATTTCTTTTTTTATGTCGGATAAAGTTATTCGATTGGGTGGCAGCCATTCAGGTAATGCTGTATCCATTCAAAATTTGGTTTCATATTCAGGAAAAAACAAAGACAGAAAATTTATTGTAATTTCTGCAGTACCTGAAATTTTACAGTTAATTCGTCATGCGGTTTTGGAAGCATTTAGTGCCAATGCCGGTGATGTTGCTGAAAGGTTAATTTCAATCTACACAAAATTAACTGATAACAATCCGTCAGGTTCCTACCTGAGTTTGGTTGATCAGTTGACCGGGATTCTTAGGGGAATTGGGTTGATCGGCGATTATTCGGACGCGCTGAAAGATCAGGTTGTGAGTTTCAGCGAAAAGTTAACAGCAGAAATTTTTCTGGCACAGTTTAAAAAATCAGCAGTTGAAGTTGAAATTTTATGGCCGGAACATTTGGAGCTGAACGTTACCCCTGATTTTGGGAATGCAACATTCACCTCAGTTAACAAAAAGAAGCTGGCTGATTTGAGGGCTGAATTTTATTTGATACCCGGTTCCTACGGGATTACTTCCGAAGGAAAAATTGCCCGTGCCGGGAAAACGGCAGCCGATTATACTGCGGCATTTTTAACCCGAGAACTGGGTTTGCCCGGTTTGGAACTCTGGGGACTCGATTTCGACTTTCTGCGGGCCGATCAGGAAATTGTTTCCAACCCGCCACGTATCCGGCGGCTTACCTATTCCGAAGCCAGCGAACTGGCCTATTTTGATCACTATTCTTTTCATCCGCGCACTGTGGAACCGCTGGAAACTGAACACATCCCCATTTATGTTGTTAATACAGACTCAGGAGAAGGAGAAATTGATACAGTAATCAATACGGAAACTTATGTGGAACCGCAAATTGTAAAAAGTGTGGCATGCACCGATGATATTTCACTGTTACGGCTTAACGGCCCGGGAGTGGGATTAAAACCCGGCATCCTGGCAAAAGTTACTTCGCGATTAAATCAGGAAGGAATTAACATTAAATCGGTTATTACTTCCCAGATTTCCATCAATTTAATTCTGGAAAGAAAAACCGCGAACCTGGCGCTGGAGTTTATCCGCCAACTTGGATTCTCTGCCGTGCAAGACATTTCTGTAATCGACGATGTTTCGCTTGTGGCGGTTGTAGGTCACGGAATGCAGCAAAGTTACGGAGTGTCGGCGAAAATTTTCGGGGCAGTTGCACAACACAAAATTAACGTGGTACTCAGTGGTTCCGGGGCTTCCGATTTGGTGAGCTACCTCGTTGTAAAATCTTCTGACAAGGAAAAAAGCGTTCGCGAAATTTATAAAGCATTTTTTAACCCAAAAAAATAAGTAAAATGACAACAGAAAAATTAAAATTTGAAACCCTGCAACTTCACGCAGGACACCAACCCGACCAAACTACAAACTCAAGGGCTGTGCCCATTTATCAAACTTCATCGTATGTTTTCAATGATGCGGAACATGCTGCAAATCTTTTTGCACTGAAGGAGTTTGGAAATATTTACACCCGCATTATGAATCCGACTTCCGATGTGTTTGAGCAGCGCATTGCCGCTCTTGAAGGCGGAGTTGCTGCGCTTGCTGTGGCGTCGGGTCATGCGGCGCAGTTTTTAACGTTCAATACCCTACTCGAATCCGGTGATAATTTTGTGACTTCGCCTTTTTTATACGGCGGTTCGCATAACCAGTTCAGGGTTTCATTTAAACGCCTTGGAATTGATGCCCGGTTTGCTGAGGATTTAACGGTTGAGGCTTTTGAAAAACTGATTGATGAAAACACAAAAGCCCTATATTATGAAACTATAGGGAACCCGGGGTATGTGATTCCCGATTTTGAAGCCATCGGTGCTTTGGCAAAAAAGCATGATATTCCGCTAATCGTTGATAATACATTTGCTGCGGCAGGTTATCTTTTTCGTCCGATTGATTACGGGGCAAATATTGTGGTGGAATCGGCCACCAAATGGATTGGCGGACATGGCACCAGCATTGGCGGTGTTATTGTTGACGCCGGAAATTATAACTGGGGCAACGGAAAATTCCCTGGATTTACAGAACCTTCCGAAAGTTATCACGGACTGAAATTCTGGGATGTTTTCAATTTTGACAGCCCGCTCGGAAACATTGGTTTTATTATTAAAGCCCGTGTGGAAGGACTACGCGATTTTGGCCCGGCCATTAGTCCGTTCAACTCGTTCTTGTTGTTGCAGGGACTTGAAACGCTTTCGTTAAGAATGGACAGGCATGTGGTAAATGCACTGACGCTGGCCAAATGGCTGGAGAAACATCCAAAAGTGGAAAGCGTAAATTACCCCGGACTGGAAGGAAATCCATCGTATGAAAACGCGAAAAAGTATTTTAAAAAAGGGGCCGGCAGCATGTTGAATTTTAATGTGAAAGGAGACAAAGATGCAGCAAATAACGTGGTAAATAACCTGCAACTTGTTAGTCACCTGGCCAATGTGGGCGATGCAAAAACGCTGATTATTCAGCCGGCAGTTACCACACACCAGCAGCTTTCGGAAGAAGCACAAAAGGCTGCCGGAGTTGAGCCTTCGCAACTTCGTGTTAGCGTTGGAATTGAACATATCGATGATATTATTGCCGACTTTGAACAAGCACTTGAAAAAGTGGGTTAATAATTATTGATGTGAGTACAAAGTACAGAGTAGTGAGAAAATTATTTGTTCTTTTTTCTCACTACTCACATCTAAAAACTTAATACTAAAAAGAAATGCCAGTAAACGTTCCCGATAAATTACCTGCCATCAATATTCTGAAAGAAGAAAATATTTTTGTAATGGATGTGTCGCGGGCTCAACATCAGGACATCAGGCCATTGAAAATAATCATTCTGAACCTGATGCCACTAAAGGTGACCACCGAAACCGATTTGCTGCGGTTACTGTCCAATTCACCACTGCAAATCGAAATCGAATTCATGAAAATTAAAGGGCATAAGTCGAAAAATACGTCAGCGGAGCACATGAAGCAGTTTTATAAAAATTTCGACGAGCTGAATAATAAAAAATATGATGGGATGATTATTACAGGTGCTCCGGTTGAACTGCTGCCTTTTGAAGAGGTGACTTACTGGAATGAAATGAAAGAAATACTCGACTGGGCGCAACATCATGTCTATTCAACGCTATTTATTTGCTGGGCTGCACAAGCCGGGTTGTATCATTTTTACGGAATTCCGAAATACGAACTTCCCCGGAAAATGTTTGGCGTTTTTGAACACACACATTCCAATTCTCATTTGCCTATTTTTCGTGGTTTCGACGATGTGTTTTTTATGCCTCATTCCCGGCATACTGAAATCAGGGCAGAAGATGTGGAGAAAGCAGAAGGTTTACAGATTATTGCACAGTCTGAAATTGCCGGAGTTGCTATGGTTAAAGCCAACAGCGGCCGACAGTTATTTATTACCGGCCATACTGAATACTCGCGCCGCACGCTTGACACAGAGTTTAAAAGAGATTTGGCTAAAAAACTTCCCATCGATATTCCCGTGAATTATTATCCGGGAAACGACCCCAACAATACGCCTTGCATGAGATGGGGATCTGCGGCGAATCTGCTGTTCGCCAACTGGCTGAACTACTATGTTTATCAGGAAACGCCATTCAACCTGGAGGAAATCAGTTGACAGAATTTTCCTTTTTCCCGGTAAAACTGTAATTTTGAATTCAAATTAAAAATCGATTTGCTATGAAAAAAATTGCAGTTGTTTTGGCAGGAAACGGAGTGTATGACGGATCGGAAATTCATGAAGCTACACTTACATTGCTGGCCATTGCCCGCAACGGGGCACAGTACCAGTGTTTTGCTCCTGATGTAGATCAGGCCCACGTTGTAAACCATCTTACAGGCGAAGAAATGCCTGAAAAAAGAAATGTTTTGGTTGAGGCTGCACGCATTGCCCGGGGAAATATTACACCACTTTCGGAATACAAGGCCAAAGATTTTGATGCCATTATTTTTCCCGGCGGATTTGGTGCAGCTAAAAATCTCTGCACATTTGCATTTGATGGGATTGACTGCAAGGTGAATCCAGATGTGGAAAAAGCTGTGCGCTCTACTGTAGCAGAAAAGAAACCAATTGGAGCACTGTGTATTTCACCGGTAATGATTGCTAAAATTTTGGGCGATGTGAAGGTAACTATCGGTCAGGATGAAGCAACAATTCAGGCAGTTGAGAATTTGGGCGGAACCCATGAAAAAACTACACACGGACAAATTGTGGTGGATGAAAAGTACAATATAATTACTACGCCTTGTTATATGCTGAATGCCACTATTGACCAAATTGCCGATGGCGCAGAAAATGCAGTGAAGAAAATTTTGGAAATGGTCTAAATTCGCAACCGGTGACTCAAATTCCATTTATTGATATTCATACACACCGTTCAGAAATTCCGGGAAAAACGGTAACGGTTAAAAACCTTTTTCCCGGAGATTCAATTCCTGTTTTTTCCGGGAGAAACTTTTATTCGGTAGGATTGCACCCCTGGAAAGTTGGTACTGAAAAAGAAGACAATGAGCGGATGTTGATGATGGAAGATGCGCTGGAATTTGATCATGTGATTTTTGTGGGAGAGTGTGGTCTTGACAAACTTGCTGAAACTGTTTTCGATGAACAAATTCGCGCCTTTAAGGCACAGGCATTTATGGCAGAAAAGCACCAAAAACCTTTGATTATTCATTGTGTAAAAGCCTGGAACGAGATGGTTGAGTTGCATATGAAAAACAAACCCACAGTACCCTGGATTTTTCACGGGTACAATGGCAGTGTTGAACTAACAAGGCAATTGTTGGATAAAAACTTTCTGTTTACCTTTGGCGAAATTCTGCTCAATACAAATGCCAAAGCTATCGAATCGTTTAAAAGTTTGCCCATCGAAAAAATATTTATTGAAACCGATGAATTTGATGGAACAATTGAAGAAATTTACATGCGCGCTGCTGAGCTAAGAAATATTTCTGTTGAAACCCTGAAGCAGGCAATTTGGACAAACTTTAACCGGATAGAAAATGTCAGTTTCTCTGCATAAAACGCATTACAACTTTGATGGAAACCAGAACGTTAAACTTTTGCCGATGGCATTCCTTTGGAAAAACCCGAAACTTTAAACTATTATGCACTGGCTGGAAAGAACTGAACTGCTCCTTGGTGATGAAAAACTTGGGATTCTAAAAACCGCGAATATTCTGGTTGTTGGCCTCGGTGGAGTAGGTGCCTATGCTGCCGAAATGCTTTGCCGTGCAGGCGTGGGGAAAATGACCATTGTTGACGGCGATGTGGTGGAAGAGTCGAACCGGAACCGGCAGTTGCCGGCGTTAATAAGCACAACCGGCCAACTAAAAGCAGAAATTCTGGTCAAACGGTTTCTCGATATCAATCCGGAAATTGATCTGAAGATTGTGAATGATTTTATTTACGGTGAAAAAATCGTTGAACTGGTCAAAAGTCAGAAGTTCGATTATGTAGTGGACGCCATCGATACGCTTTCCCCTAAAGTTTTTTTAATTAACCACAGCATACAAAGTGGCCTTAAAATAGTGAGTTCCCTGGGTGCAGGAGGAAAAACAGATCCATCGAAAGTCCAGGTGGCCGATATTTCAAAATCGTACAACTGTAAACTTGGCCGTATGATGCGAAAACGCCTTTCAAAACTGGGGATAAAAAAAGGATTTAAGGTTGTGTTCTCGCCCGAAGAAATTCCTGCAAATGCAGTCAGACTTGAAGCAGGACAGAATAAAAAATCAACAGTCGGAACCATTTCATATATGCCACCGGTTTTTGGTTGTTTTGTTGCAAGTGTGGTAGTTAAGGATTTGTTGAATGAAAATCCTGTTGGTCAGAATACCGGTAAAGTTGAAAGTTGATCAAAAATTTGCATGAAAATGTAATTTAATGAATATCCGGTCTCTAAAAGTTTGATAATTCCAATTTTAGTTTAACTTTGCGGTGCGAATGAATAGATAATTCTGAACTTTTTTTCGATTCGATTGTCTGGTAATGAGCAAATTGGTCTTTTTTTAGTTGAAATTTTTAAGGTATTCTGCAGCCGGGCACGATTTTCCTTCCTGTTTTTCACCACGATTTTTTTGGTTTTGAACGTTTCATTTCGTTAACATCTAAATCCGGGAACAAAACAAACTTAGGTTTTCGCGTTTAGCGGCAGGGCCTGTTTTATTAATTTAATTTTTAGTTACAAATGAACATTTATGTTGGAAATCTTCCGTACAATGTAGTAGAGGATGATTTAAGAGAAATTTTTGAAGAGTATGGCGAAGTGTCTGCAGTTAAAATCATTGCTGATAAACTGACCGGACGTAGTAAAGGTTTTGGTTTCGTAGAAATGGACGATGACCAGGAAGCCAAAAAAGCCATCGAAGAACTTAACAATGCCGAACTTAGCGGACGGAACATTAAAGTAAACGAATCTCGTCCTAAATCAACCGACTCCCGTGGTGGAGGAGGTGGTGGTCATCGCAGAGGCGGTGGCGGCGGCGGTTATAACAGAAGAGAACGTTATTAACGGATTTCTTATGGAAGGAAAAGTAAAATGGTACGATGCAGTTAAAGGCTTTGGTTTCATTCATACTGAAGAAGGCAAAGACATTTTTGTTCATCGTTCCGGAGTAAAAGACGCTCAGTTTGGACTTGAACAAGACCAGGCAGTGCAGTTTGAAGTAAAGGAAAGCGACCGCGGACCGGTAGCTTTTAATGTGGAAGTTATCTAACGATTATAGTGCTCAGTAAAAAGGGTTTTGTGCAAACAAAACCCTTTTTTGATCCTGAAATATTTGCTTCTGAAATATGATGTAATATTTCAAGTCCGTTTCAAAATTTCCATATTATTTTTCATCTTTACCGGAAAACGAAATTGATGAAAGCACTATATTTCGAAAAATTTCAGGGACCGGTTGAAGTGTGCGATGTGCCAAAACCTAATGCAAGTGCCGGTAGTGTGGTAATAAAAGTGGAAGCAACCGGACTGTGCCGTAGCGACTGGCACGGTTGGATGGGACACGATTCTGATATCCAACTTCCTCATGTGCCCGGTCACGAAATGGCGGGAGTGGTTTTTGAAACCGGCAGGGGCGTTAAAAAATGGAAGCCGGGCGACCGCGTTACTGTACCATTTGTGGGAGGTTGCGGACATTGTCCTGAATGTTCTTCAGGAAACCACCAGGTTTGCGACCACCAGTTTCAACCGGGATTTACCGCCTGGGGTTCGTTTGCAGAGTTTGTGGAAATTCAGTACGCCGATACCAACCTTGTGCGACTGCCCGATGAAATGAGCTTCGAAACCGCTGCCAGTTTGGGTTGCCGGTTTATCACCTCGTTCCGCGCCGTCATCGATCAGGGAAAAGTAAGTGCAGGGCAATGGGTGGCGGTGCATGGTTGCGGCGGGGTAGGATTGTCGGCCATTATGATTGCTGCGGCAGCCGGAGCCAATGTAGTGGCTGTTGACATTGACAATGAAAAACTGCAACTTGCACAGAAAGTGGGTGCCAGTGTGTTGTTTAATGCCCTTGAAATAAGTAACATTTCCTATGCGGTGCATGAAGTAACCGGTCGCGGGGCACATGTTTCCATTGATGCGCTGGGCAGCCAGGAAACCTGTTTCAATTCGGTGTCCTGTTTGCGGAAACGTGGAAAACATATACAGGTAGGATTGATGACCGGCGACCACCAACATCCCAAAGTTCCCATGGACAAAGTGGTGGCACACGAACTTGAAATAATCGGCAGTCACGGCATGCAGGCGTTTCGATACACCGAGATGTTTGAAATGATTCGTTTCGGCAAACTGAAACCGGAATTGCTCATTGGCAAAACCATTTCACTGGAAGAAGCTCCGCAAGCGCTAGTGGATATGGATAAATTTGAAAATTTGGGTGTTACGGTGATTAACAGATTTTAGAAAAAGCAAATGGAAAAACTCAAAATTACACTTGTTCAACCTGATATCATTTGGGAAGACAGCCAGGCCAATCTGAAAAAGTATTCAGAAATGCTGGATAAAGTGGGACAAACTCACATCATCGTTTTGCCGGAAATGTTTACCACAGGTTTTTCTATGAACCCGCAAAAACTGAAAGAAAAAATGAACGGGCCTTCGGTGGAATGGATGAAAAACCTGGCCAAGGAAAAAAATGCGGCAGTTGCCGGAAGTCTCATTATCGAAGAGGACGGCAGATCATTTAATCGTTTTTTGTGGGTTTTTCCTGACGGGAAAGTTGAGTTTTACGACAAGCGCCACCTGTTTACCATGAGTGGCGAGCATTTGCACTATTCGCCGGGAAACAAAAAGCTGGTGGTGGAATATTTGGGCTGGCGTTTTTGCCCGCTTATTTGTTACGATTTGCGTTTTCCGGTGTGGAGCCGCAACGCCGAGAACTACGATGTGTTGCTGTATGTGGCCAACTGGCCTTCGCCCCGCCACCATGTGTGGAAAAATTTGCTAGTGGCCCGTGCCATCGAAAATCAGAGTTATTGTATTGGTGTTAACCGGGTGGGAACCGACGGCACCGGACTAAATTACCTGGGTGATTCTGCGTTGGTTGATCCAAAGGGATTTGCAACTTTTCTGGAAAAAAAAGAACAGGTAAAATCTTTTGAAATTTCGTATGAAGAATTACATCAGTTCAGAAAAAAATTTCCGCTGCTTGAAGATCGGGATGAGTTCAGATAGGCTAAAACTCCAGCACCATTCCCGTTTTTATTTGACGGTTTTGAAACGCATCGTAAAATGCAGCCAATGCAGGCAGTTCGGTGCAATGAGACGGGAAAACCTGTTCAATTTGATTTGTTTTGAAATATTCGATGGTTTTCAGGGTTTGTTCGTTTTGTACATCTGAATGGCCGGTGTCGAACAGAATTTTTTGATCATCAATTTCTACCAGATAGGATAATCCGTGTTCTGCCAGGAAATGTCCTCCGGCACAATTTTCTGTAAGGATATGTATTTTCATTTTTTGCAATCGATTTTAAATATGAAAAAAGCAGCTGAAGCAATGATGATCATAAACAAGGCAAAAAATGCGTGGAACCCGAACAGTTGAATCAGTGTTCCGGCCAGCAGAGGGAAAATAGCCGGAAGGATATTGCCAGCCCCTGCAAATCCGGTATAAAGTGCCCGGTTTTCGTTCCCCGAAATTTCGAGAAGCAAACCGTTCATCGTCATTGTGTATAAAGAAAAAACCACGCCTCCCGCAATAAAAATATATTTCAATCCTTCTATTCCTGTTATTCCCCAGGCCAGTCCGCCCAACAGCAGTGTAAGCGCTACGTTGCTGTAAAGCAATACGTTGTATTTTAGCTTTTTGGCGCCCAGCAAAACCAACAGGCTCACAAAAACAATTCCCAATACTTTGAATAAAAGGAAGTTGCCTGTGTCGCTGCTTTGGGTCTGGAAAGTTTCTTTTGCGTACAAAATCACAAACGGCAAAAACGAAATGGCAATGCCCTGGGTGTTGATGAATCCCAGGAAGTACAGCAGTTTTTTGTTGGATTTCAGCTCATGCTTCATTATACCGAGAAAGTTTCTTACTCCTGAAATTTTCATGGTGGATGGAACGGTTTCGCGAATATTCCAGAACCCGCCGGAAGCCACAAGCAGCAGCGCCCCTCCAATGAAAAACATAAAGGCATAGTTTACCGGAAAGTTTTTCCAAACCAGTACTGCTTTTACCAGAAATGCCGCCCCCAAAACGATAACTCCCGAAATAATCTGGTTCGACGAGAAAAAAGTTTTTCGCTTTTTCGGATTTACAGATTTTCCTAAAATATCGTAATAACTCACATTGGCAAAAGCACCGGCAAGTGAAAACAGGGTGATAAACAAAAATGCAAGCCAAAGAACATATCCAACCTGTTCCCCTTTCAGCAAAAAAAGCAATCCGCCCAGCCCAAACAATGCAAAAATGCGGGTGTTGATGCCCGCGAGCAGAAATTTCTTTTTATAGGATTGGTTGCTGAGGTAAGGAGCAAAAAACAGTTGGGTGAAACTGGCGCCGCCCAGCATAATGGCTGTCATTATACCGATGTGCATCGCCCCGCCGCCCGCTTCCACAATCATGGCCGGAATAATGGTATCCACATCCATAAAGTTTTTGGCCAGCGCCAGAAAACCGGCATGCCACAAAAACGACCAAAAATTGTGGGTTGAAATATTTTTAGGTAAAATCATACTGACATCGCTTTAATGCCAGCGAAGATCATGAAATTTTTTCAGTTTTTTGAGGAATTTGGTAACCCAATGACCCAAAAATCTTCGCCAACTCTCATGCTGTCGTGAACAAAAGGACCAAATCTATTGACAGCTACAAACCATTCATTCAATTTTTCGGAAATTGCTGTTAAAAACACGAAAAATTAATTGAGCACTTATGTTTGATTAAGAGTTTTTTTATTCTGCCATTCTGAAATAAATTTAAAGTTTTTTTGTTTTAGAAATTAGCACAGAAAAGGGGGCAGATGGTTTTGTATTGTATAAAAAAGTTTAAATTTGCAGCGGTTTAACCAGACGGGGTATAGCGCAGCCCGGTAGCGCGCGTCGTTCGGGACGACGAGGTCGTCGGTTCAAATCCGGCTACCCCGACTTTTAAAAGGATTAAATTGTTGATATACAGTTTAGTCCTTTTATTTATTCCGGCTTTTTTGCCGGCAGTTTTAACCAGAAGGTTGTTCCCTGTTCCGGTGAAATTTCAGCCCAAATTTTTCCATTGTTCTTTTCCACTAAATCTTTGCAAATAATCAGGCCTAAACCGGTACCCTTTTCTCCCTCGGTGCCAAGGCTTGTATGGTTTTCGTTGGGCTGAAAAAGTTGTGACATTATTTCGGGGGCAATTCCAATACCGGTATCTTTAATTCCAATAACCACTTGTTCAGGAGAAGATTTGGTAATTACTGAAATGGTACCTCCGCGGTTGGTAAATTTTATGGCGTTGGAAACAAGATTGCGGATTATTGTGGTAATCATTTCTTCGTCAGCATATACCACTGTTTCAGGGTGAACTTTATTTTTTAGTCGAATCTCTTTTTGTAATGCATTTTGAATTAATTGTCCGAAGCATTTTTCAACAGTAAAATAAAAAGCAACAGTATGAGGTGAAACGGTTAAGATATTCCTTTGAGCGCGCGACCAGGTAAGCAGATTCTCAAGCAAATCAGTAACCGTGATAGACGATTTATAAATTAACTTTATGTATTGTTTTACTTCCTGTTCAGAAAAATTTTCAAAATTCTGATCAATCAGTTCCGAAAATCCCAGGATATTATTTATCGGGCCTTTCAAATCGTGGCCAATTATGGAAAAAAGTTTGTCTTTTGTTGCATTTAATTCTTTAAAACGGGCTTCACTTTCAAGCAATGCCTGCTCTGCTTTTTTATGTTCAGTAACATCTTTTGCCGTAGAAATTAATCCATCTATTCTTCCTTTTATATTTCGGTGAGGATAAAAATTCCATTCCAGAATTTTGTTTTCGCCTGTGGGGATTATCCCTTCAAACAACAAAAAAACCGATTTCCCGCGCATACATTCCTCCATGGCAGGTTGAATTTTTTGAGAGAAATCGTCTGAATTCCATAATTCGCGTACCGTTTTTCCAATCACTTCTTCAGTTTCTTTCCTGAAAAATGTATTGAACGCTGTGTTTACAAACACATACCGGAAGTTTTTGTCGATAAATGAAGCTGTTTCTGAAATGGTATTCAGAATTTCTTTTTGGTAATGAAAGTACCTGTTTTTTCCTTTTTTATTTATTTGTTTCATAGTGAAACAGCAATGCAACTGCTTAAATTTCAATTAGTACATTTAGGATTGACACTTTTTCTCTGTAAGTGTTTTCTCTTTCGAACCGGAACTTACTTTTTTAATAAAGGTTTTTTGTTTTTAACTTAATAATATTTTTTGGTTTTTAAATTCGGATAAATTTAAATATATTTTGTTTAAAAACAAATGTTTGTGAATTTGGAGGTAAACAACTGTTTATTTGGACGAATGTTTTTATGAAATATTAGGCTTGTTTTCAGAAGATTAATTCAGCTTTTTCAATTGCAAATAAAGTTCGTCCAACTGTTCTTTTTCAATTGGCGCCGGCGAATCATTCATCACATCACGGCCGGAATTATTTTTTGGGAAGGCAATAACATCTCGGATTGAATCCAAACCGGCAAACATCGAAACCAGCCGGTCGAAACCAAATGCGATTCCTGCGTGCGGCGGTGCTCCATATTTAAAGGCATTCATCAAAAATCCGAACTGAGCTTTGGCCTGTTCCGGAGTAAATCCAAGTACATCGAACATTTTTGCCTGTAATTCCGAATCGAAAATACGAACCGAACCTCCGCCGATTTCCACGCCGTTTATTACCAGGTCGTAAGCATTGGCACGCACTTTTCCGGGATCGGTATCAAGCAGGTCAATATCTTCGGGCTTTGGCGATGTGAACGGATGATGCATGGCGAAGAACCGTTTGCTTTCTTCGTCCCATTCGAGCAGCGGAAAATCGACCACCCAAAGCGGTTGGTAGGTTCCTTTTTTTCGCAGTCCGAGCCGGTTACCCATCTCCAGGCGAAGTGTACCCAGTGCATCGGTGGTTTTCGCTTTGTCACCTGAAAGCACCAGGATTAAATCGCCAGGTTCGGCTCCAAGTGTTTCTGCCCAGGTTTTTAAGTCTTCTGCTGAATAGAATTTATCAACCGAAGATTTGAAACTTCCGTCTGCATTGTATTTCACGTAAACCAAACCTTTGGCGCCAATCTGCGGACGCTTCACCCAGTCAGTCAGTTCATCAATTTGTTTTCTGGAATATTCCGCACACCCTTTGGCAGAAATTGCACCGATGTATTCTGCCGAATCGAAAATGCTGAATCCTTTTCCCTGAGACAAATCGGTAATGTCGTGCAACAACATTTCAAAACGGATGTCGGGCTTGTCGGAACCGTATTTTTCCATAGCAGTGGAGTAGGGCATCCGCGGAAAGTTGTCCACTTCCACATTCAAAACATTTTTGAAAGTATATTTGGTAAGTCCTTCAAATGTGTTCAACACATCTTCCTGTTCCACAAACGACATTTCGCAATCGATTTGGGTAAACTCTGGCTGACGGTCGGCACGCAGGTCTTCGTCCCTGAAACACTTTACAATCTGGAAATATTTGTCAAATCCCGCCACCATCAGCAACTGTTTAAAAATCTGTGGCGATTGAGGAAGGGCATAAAATTCGCCGGGATTCATTCGCGAAGGTACCACAAAATCGCGGGCGCCCTCGGGGGTTGATTTGATGAGCACAGGCGTTTCTGTTTCAATAAAACCGTTTTCTGTGAGGTAAGTACGAACCGAATGTGCCATTTGTGCACGCAATTCGAGGTTTTTACGCACTGCGTTTCTTCTCAAATCGAGGTAGCGGTATTTCATCCGTAATTCGTCGCCGCCATCGGTATCATCCTGAATGGTGAATGGAGGAACAGCCGAAGGACTTAAAACTTTCAATCCGGAAATTTCAATTTCAATATCCCCTGTTGCAATGTTTTTGTTTTTGTTCGAACGCTCACGAACAGTTCCTGTGGCCTGAATCACAAATTCACGGCCCAGTTGCTCCAGTATTTCAGTCGCATCTTTAGGTGTATTTTCATCTATCAACAATTGGGTAATTCCGTAACGGTCGCGTAAATCAATAAACGACATGGCGCCTAAATCCCTCACCCGCTGTACCCAACCGGCCAGTGTAATGGTTTGTCCAATGTGTTCTGCTCTTAATTCTCCACACGTATGTGTTCTGTACATGATACCTTTTTTTAGATTTGGTTGCGAAAATAAGAAGATTTTAGCAATTTCGCCGTTTTAAAACCGGTATATATGATTGAGCCGTTTAGCGACGAATATTTTATGAAAAAAGCTTTTACCGAAGCGATTCTGGCTTTTGACGAAGGAGAAATTCCTGTTGGCGCTGTGGTGGTAGCCAACAACAAAATTATTGCCCGTACACACAATTTAACCGAAACCCTGAATGATGTAACCGCCCATGCCGAAATGCAG
>JAHYIT010000105.1 GCA_019429205.1 Mariniphaga sp.
GCAGTATTGGAGACACCATCCTGTATGCCAAATGGGAATTGGATATTTTTAACATAGATTATGTATTAAACGGAGGAATAAATGACCCGGTAAACCCTGACACTTATACTATAGAAACCGACACCATCTTTTTTGAAGCAGCAACAAAACCAGGGTTTAAATTTATTGCATGGAATAACGATGAAGATTTGACAAATATTATTTCCAACATTCCAAAGGGTAGTTTGGGAGATACTACACTTTATGCAAAATGGGAAATAGAAGAATATGTGATACATTACGAATTGGGTGGAGGAGACAATAATCCTGCAAATCCGGAAACTTTTACCATTGAATCGGGTACAATTATATTTGAAGAGCCTGAAAGAAACGGATTCATTTTTGAAGGGTGGTTCACCGATTCCAATTACTCAAACAGGATTACCTCAATTCCTGAGGGAGAAACGGGTGATGTTGTTATTTATGCCAAATGGAAAGAAATATTTAAAGTTAGTTTTATCATTACTACCGATGGTATAAATCCTGCCAGAGATGTTGATATTATTATCAATAATACCCATAAATTAAAGTCAGATATTTCAGGCCTTGCGGATACTTTATTGATAGACGGAAGTTTTATAAACTATTCAATTGAGATTAACAGTATTGTTATTAAAATTGGCAATGTAACAATTTCAGGAAGTGATGAAACAGTCAGAATTGAAATTGTAGATTGTTATATGAGGTGGTTTGATGTTATATTCTGCGATAACGGGAAAGGATTATGGTCCAATTTTATTTGGTACAAAAATGATAGTTGGGTGAGTGGAGAACAATTTTATCATCAACCCGGTGGAATTGAAGAGGGAAATTATAAACTGATTGTAACATCTGTTAATGGGGTTGAATATATTTGGGAAAAGAAATATACAGCAGATAAATTTGAAGCAAAAGTATTTCCAAATCCCGTCACCAAAAATCAACACTTAAAAATATTTTTAACAGAGACATTCAATCTGCCAAATACTTCTATTTCCATATTTGGTACTAATGGCGAATTAATTTTGAAAATAAATAATCCTTCGTTTATGAATGAAATTCAAATTAATAATAGATTTTCAAAAGGGTTATACCATGTTGTTGTGGTAAATCCAAAAGACAAGATGCGAATTGTAAAAGAATTCATTGTCAATTAATTATAAACATGGTTTTAATTCAAATTGTTTTTAAAAAAGTATAGACCTGAATTTTATTTAAACCAAATTTCATCAATTAGGATGATTAAAAAATATATCTGTCTGACTATTTTTTTATTTCTGATTCTGGCTGGTTCAGCATTGGCTCAACTGGACTTTAGATTAACATCAGCCTATGGCAGAATGGCATTAAAGCCAAATTCACATTTAAATATAAACATCGAAGCAGAAAACTTCTATACAATAGGTTTTCAGGCTGATTATTATATTTCCCGTTTTTTTGGTTTTGGAATTGGCGCTGATTATTACATTCAGGATACAAAATTTGACATTATACTTTCAGATTATTTTCATACATATACAGGAATCGACAGATGGGAAGTTGATCCGGTGCCCAGGGAATATGAATTTTCAATCCGATCAAATGTTCCGGACATAGTGGAACAAAATACGATGTCTTTTATAGATTTTCCGGTTTCTGCCATTTATAATTTTCATCTCATTAAAAATATATATCTGGCAACAAGGTTAGGTTTGAAAATTGGATGGCCGTTAAATAATGAATATATTTTGCAGGAGAGTGATCTATATACCCGATTGTATTTTGAAGAATGGGATTTGGAATTATTCAATATTCCGGCACACGGTTTATATGATAGCAGAACAGATTGGCACCCTGAGGGAGAATTAAATCTAAATCCGGCATTTTCACTTTTTTCTGAAATAGGGGTCGATTTTCCGCTTTCAATATTAAAAATCCGGGTGAGTGGGTATTTCTCCCACGGATTAAACACTATTATAAATGAAAAACAAACTTCACTTGTTTACTGGCGTGAAGATTATAATTATATTTTAAGTTTGGCAGAACGCGTAACCATGATGCAATATGGAATAAAAATAGGAATTGGTTTTATTGGCAAAAGAGAAAAAAGTATTAAGTATTCAAATAAGAGCGTTAAGATTAGAAAAAAATTGAGATGTGATGATGTGTGGTTGTGGTAAATCCGTAATTATTGAGGATGGAACATGCTTAAGATTTTGTGAATCAGTGTATTATTTATTTTTGTTTCGAAAAAGATCCGAATAATTCTCTTTTGAATTCTTTCTTATTTTCTGATCCAACTTTTTACCACTAATAAAAAAGCCGTCATAAATACTTGATTTACAATGGCTTTGTTTTTGTCTTGTCGGGGTGAGAAGACTCGAACTTCCGACCCCTTGCACCCCATGCAAGTGCGCTAGCCAACTGCGCCACACCCCGAAAAACTTTGTGCAGGCAAAAGTAACAGTAGAATTTTGTTCTGCAAAACTTTTTTTTGCATTTGACCAATTTATTTTTGAATCTTTTATAGTTTTAATCTATATGAGGTTCATTTTTATTGATGGAATTTGTTGTGTATCAAACGAGATGTTTTTATACTTTTGCAAATCAAAAAAAATACTGATATGTTTAAACCACTTGATATTAAGGAAAAGAAAGAAAACGACTCAACAGGACCAGTTGATGTTGAACGTGTGAAATGTTTGATTATCGGTTCTGGACCTGCCGGTTATACTGCAGCCGTTTATGCAGCCCGTGCCAACCTGAATCCGGTGATGTACGAAGGCCTTCAGCCTGGAGGACAGTTAACTACCACCACCGAAGTTGAGAATTATCCCGGATACCCGGAAGGTGTTACAGGCCCTGTGATGATGGAAGACTTTAAAAAGCAGGCAGAACGGTTTGGTACCGATGTGCGCTGGGGAATGGCCACCAAAGCCGATTTTTCCGGCGATGTGCACAAAGTTTGGATTGACGATAAAAAACTGATTGAAGCCGAATCAGTGATTATTGCAACCGGAGCTACTGCCAAATACCTGGGGCTTGAAGACGAGAAAAAATATGCCGGTGGTGGTGTTTCGGCTTGTGCCACCTGCGATGGATTTTTCTATCGCGGAAAAGATGTGGCTGTAGTTGGCGGAGGCGACACCGCTGCCGAAGAAGCCATGTACCTGGCAGGATTGTGCAAAAAAGTTTACCTGATTGTGCGTCGCGATGTTTTAAGGGCATCCAGCGTTATGGCCGACCGTGTAAAAAATACAAAGAATATTGAAATTATGTGGAAGCACCAGGCCAAAGGATTATTTGGCGACAATGGCGTGGTAGAAGGCGCTACACTGGTAAAAAACAAAGGTGAAGCTGGCGAAGAGGAAGTTAAAATCAAAATTGACGGATTCTTCCTGGCTATCGGTCATACGCCCAACTCCCAAATTTTTAAAGATTATTTGGAAACAGATTCTGTTGGTTACATTAAAACCATTGCGGGAACTTCCAAAACCAATATTCCGGGTGTGTTTGCATGTGGCGATGTGCAGGATTCCATTTACCGGCAAGCTGTTACTGCGGCAGGTACAGGTTGTATGGCAGCCATTGATGCTGAACGTTACCTTTCTGAAAAGAATTCCTGAAAAGTACTGCATAAAAAAAGGTCCTGTAAATAAGGACCTTTTTTTTGTGCTCAAATTTGTTTTACATATCTACTTTCACCGATGGAAATTCGGTTTTCGAGTATAGTCCGTCAATGAGTTTTTTACGCACTTCTTTAAATGCCCGGATGGTATAATCTACATCTTCCAGTGAGTGCATGGCTGTTGGAATGAGCCTCAGCATAAGTTCTCCCTTGGGAATAACAGGATAAGCAACCAGAGAGCAGAAAACAGAATAATTTTCGCGAAGATCGAACACCAGATTGGTTGCTTCTTCAACGCCTCCTTTCATATAAACAGGAGTAACAGGCGAATTGGTTTTACCAATATCGAAACCGGCATCTTTTAATCCTTTTTGCAGTGCCTGGGCAACAGACCAGAGTTTTTCTCTCAGTTCAGGCATAGAACGCAACATGTCGAGCCGTTTTAAAGCTCCAATAACCATAGGCATGGGCAATGATTTGGCAAATGTTTGCGAACGCATATTGTACCGCAGGTAATAACAAACATCAGTGTCTCCGGCCACAAAACCTCCAATACCTGCCATTGCTTTGGCAAAAGTTCCAAAGTGCAAATCCACCTGGTCTGAAACACCAAAGAATTCAGGAGTTCCAACCCCTGTTTTTCCCATTACGCCAAAACCATGCGCATCGTCAACCAGAAGCCTGAAATGAAACTCTTCCTTCAGTTTTGCAATTTCATTCAGTTTGCCCAGGTCGCCGGCCATGCCAAAAACTCCTTCTGTAATAACCAGTATGCCGCCACCTTGCTTTTGTGCCAGCTTGGTGGCCCGTTCCAGTTGCTTCCGCAGATTTTCAATATTATTGTGCGGATAAACAAACCGTTTTCCCATGTGCAGTCGCACCCCATCGAGAATACAGGCATGTGATTCTGAATCGTAAACAATTACATCATTTCGTCCACAAACTGCATCGATAATGGACACCATTCCCTGGTAACCGTAGTTCAGCAGAAAAGCATCCTGTTTGCCCACAAAAGCTGCCAGTTCTCTTTCCAGTTGCTCATGTTTAGTCGTTTGACCCGACATCATGCGGGCGCCCATCGGGTAGGCCATGCCATACTGTGCTGCAGCTTCGGCATCAACTTTTCTAACTTCGGGGTGGTTTGCCAGGCCCAGGTAATTATTTAAACTCCAGGTAAGAACTTCTTTTCCCCTGAAATTCATACGTGCACTGATTTCACCTTCCAATTTTGGAAAGGTAAAATAACCATGAGCTTTTGTCATGTGCTTGCCGATATCTCCCTGATTCGTTCTGAATTTTTGAAATATATCCACGTTTCGAAAATTTAAAGATTTTAGATTGCAAATGTAAACTTTTTTAAAACTTGGGCAAATGTGTTAAATTCATCTAATTGTCTTCACGAGTAATTAAAAAAAGGTTATTTTTGCGCCATGTTTATGAAAACGAGATTTTTTGCCATTGGATTAATTTTGATGCTGGTTGTTTCGGCATGTGGCGATTACAACAAAATTCTGAAAAGTACCGATTACGAATTCAAATTAAAAAAAGCTGTTGAGTATTTTGAAGACGGTGAGTTTGTGAAAGCAGGTACCCTTTTTCAGGAATTGGTAAATATTTACCGCGGAACAAGCCGTGCCGATCAGATTTATTATTACTATGCCAAAAGTATGATGGGGCAGAAAGATTACCTGATGGCTACCCATTATTTTAAATCATTGCTGAAAGAATTTCCGGGAAGCCAGTATTCAGAGGAAGCACAATTTATGGTGGGGTATTGCAATTACCTGCTTTCGCCAAAGCCGCGTCTCGACCAGGCACTGACCAAAGAAGCCATTCAGTCGCTTCAGCTTTATATCAACCTATATCCTTACAACGAAAGGGTTGATGAAGCCAACAGGTTAATGGATGAAATGAAGGACAAACTGGTGTACAAGTCGTATCTGAACGCAAGATTGTATTACGACTTTGAAAATTATAAAGCCGCGGTAATTTCACTTGATAACAGCCTGAAAGAATATCCCGATAGCCAGTACAGGGAAGAATTGATGTACATGTTGCTTAAATCGAAATACCTGCTGGCCGTTAACAGTGTGCAGGATAAAAAACAGGAACGGCTTTCGAGCGCTCTCGACGAATATTTTTCATTTGTGGATGAATATCCTGAAAGCCAGTACAGAAAAGAAGTGGATAAGTTTTACGAAACAGTAGCTGATTTATTGAATTACGATCAACAACAAGAAACAAATATCAATTAGAAAATGGATTATAAAAAAACAAAAGCAGCCCAGACTACGATGCCAAGAGACCTGGAAATTTTGTCGCTAGAAACTGGCAATATTTACGAAACTGTAATGATTCTGGGTAAAAGAGCCAATCAGATATCTTCAGAATTAAAAGAAGAGTTAAACCAAAAGTTGCAGGAATTTGCTTCTTATACAGATAACCTGGAAGAAATTTTTGAAAACAGGGAACAAATTGAAATTTCCAAGTTTTACGAAAGGCTCCCAAAACCAACATTAATTTCTTTTCAGGAATTGGAAGAAGGACAAATTTACCACAGGAATCCGGCACGCGAAAGCAAACAAAATTAGCCTGTTAAAATACCCATGAGACTTCAGGGGAAAAAAATATTACTGGGAATTACCGGAAGCATTGCTGCCTACAAGGCAGCTTTTCTTTTAAGGTTACTTGTGAAAGAAGGCGCCGAGGTTCAAGTGGTTATTACACCTGCCGGTAAGGAATTTATTACGCCGGTAACACTTTCGGCCTTATCAGGAAAACCAGTGATAAGTGAGTTTTTTGGTTCAAATGACGGCACCTGGCACAGCCACGTGGATTTGGGCCTTTGGGCAGATGCCATGCTTATTGCCCCTGTTACAGCTACCTCTCTCGGAAAAATGGCAAACGGCATTGCCGACAACATGTTGGTAACCACCTACCTTTCAGCAAAATGCCCGGTTTTTATTGCTCCCGCTATGGATTTAGACATGTTTGTTCATCCGTCAACCCAACGAAATATTTCTATTTTAAAAGAATACGGGAATATAATTCTCGATCCGGATGTGGGAGAACTTGCCAGCGGGCTTGAAGGAAAAGGCCGGATGCAGGAACCCGAACATATTCTCGAAAAACTGGTTGAATTCTTTAGAAAAAAAAAACTGCTGAATAAAAAATTTCTGGTTTCGGCAGGCCCTACCTACGAAAAAATTGATCCTGTGCGGTTTATCGGAAATTATTCTTCGGGGAAAATGGGGTATGCCATTGCCGATGAGTTGGCCGAACTTGGAGCTGAAGTTATTCTTGTGTCCGGTCCGGTTTCGGTTTCAACCCAAAAAGAAAGAATAAAAGTTATTCCTGTTGAGTCGGCTGATGAAATGTACCAGGCTTGTATTGAGCATTTCCCGCAATGTGACGGAGCTGTGATGACTGCGGCAGTAGCTGATTTTACGCCGCTAAATCCGGAAATTCAGAAAACCAAACGTGGGAAAGAGAACTGGAATATTGAATTAAAACCCACTAAGGATATTGCTGCCGCACTTGGCGCCGTAAAAAAAACTGACCAGATACTGATTGGTTTTGCCCTTGAAACTACCGATGAAAAAGCCAATGCACAAAAAAAACTGCAAAAGAAAAACCTCGATTTTATTGTACTGAACTCCCTGAATGATGCCGGTGCCGGTTTTGGTTTGGATACCAATAAAATAACTATCATCGGGAAAAACAATAAAACAGTTCCTTTTAAGTTAAAATCTAAGAAGGAAGTGGCTGCCGACATTGTAAAAATGATGATTTCAATTCTCCGTTAACCGGCTGTATTTCTTCACAAATTTTATTAATTTTACCCTTTCGAAGGAGGTTTATATGAAGAAAATAATTGTTTTAATCATCGCCATATTTTCGGTAAGCACATTGGTAGCCCAGGAGTTTCGCTGTAATGTAACGGTTTCTGCACAGCGGATTCAGGGGGCCAACAGGCAACTGTTCCGAACCATGCAGGCCGATGTTTATGAGTTTTTGAACAACCGGAAATGGACGGAACATGTTTATACCTATGACGAAAAAATTCGGTGCAATATCCTGATTCGGCTCGATGAGCAAATTTCATCCGATGAGTTTCGCGGTTCCATTCAGGTGCAGTTAACCCGGCCGGTTTTTGGTTCCAGTTACGAAACTACGGTGCTGAATATTAAAGACAACGACTTTCATTGCCGGTATGTGGAATTTCAACCGCTTGAATTTAACGAAACATCGAACCGCGATAACCTTACCAATATTCTCGCCTATTACGCTTACATCATTTTAGGATTCGATTACGATACCTATTCTCCTGAAGGCGGAACGCCCTTTTTCGAAAAAGCACAGGCTATTGTAAACAACTCGCAAAATGCACGTGAAAAAGGATGGAAAGCATTTGAGAGCGAACGCAACCGATACTGGCTTATCGAAAACATTATGAATAAGTCATATTCCGACTTCAGGAAATGTATGTACACCTATCACAGAAATGGACTCGATTTAATGGCACAGAAACCAGAAGAAGGAAGGGCGAATATTGCCACTGCCCTTCGCGATGTGCAGGCCGTTTTTCGTCGCCGGCCTTCGGTTTATATTCTGCAAATGTTTTTCGATGCCAAAGCTGACGAAATTGTGAATGTATTTTCAAAATCATTTCCCGACGAAAGAAATCGGGTAGTGGCCATTCTCAACGAAGTTGACCCATCAAACGGGAGTAAGTACAAGAAAATTTCTGAAAGCCAAGATTTATAACAGATTTATGCTGACCAAACTGGCTGTTTCAAACTATGCGCTGATTAGCAACCTGGAGGTCGGATTTCATTCCGGTTTAAACTCAGTTACCGGCGAAACCGGCGCCGGAAAATCTATTATTTTAGGTGCACTTGGTTTAATTTTGGGAAACCGGGCCGACCTGTTAGTATTAAAAAATCGGAATGAAAAGTGTGTAGTGGAAGGTTTTTTTGAAGTAGCCAGCTACAATCTTCAACCTTTTTTTACTGAAAACGACCTCGATTACGATACACTGACCATTTTGCGCCGCGAAATTACTCCGTCAGGAAAGTCACGGGCATTTATTAACGATACCCCTGTGAACCTGAAAACATTGAGAGAACTGGGCCTGAAGCTGATCGACATTCATTCGCAACACCAAAACCTGGAACTGGGCAACCGCCAGTTTCAACTCAATCTGGTAGATACGGTGGCCGGAACAGGAAAAATTCTTTCGGACTACCGCCAACTGTATAAGCATTTTGTATCATCCCGGAAAACCATGGATGCATTAATTGAAAAAAGTGCAAAGGAGCGCGCCGACCTCGATTACTGGCAGTTCCAGTATAATCAGTTGGATGAGGCCGGATTGCAGGAAAATGAACAGGAAGAACTTGAAGCTGAACTCGAACAGCTCACACATTCCGAAGAAATTAAAAGCGCCTTTGCCGAGGTGCAGAAACTGTTTGATGATGAACGGTTTTCGGTTATTCAGCAATTAAAAGAAAGTCATAAAAAGTTGGAAAGTATTCAGAATTATATTGCCGAAGTCACTTCCATTAACGAACGTTTGCAAAGCTGTTTGCTGGAATTGAAGGATATTCTGGATGAAACAGAACAACTGGCTGAAACGGTTGACCACGATCCGGCCCGGGTTGAACTGGTGAACGATCGTTTGAACGTGATTTACAGCCTTCAGCAAAAACATCATGCGAATTCTGTACGGGAGCTGATTGAGTTGAAAAATTCGTTCGGTGAAAGAATCAGTCAGGTTACCGGGTATGAAGATGAAATTCTTTCCATGAAAGCCGACCTGGCGAAACAGAAGGCAAAGCTGGAAAATAAAACTCAGGAATTAAGTGCGGCACGTAAAAAATCGTTCAGCAAAATTGAAAAAGCTGTGCTCGATGATTTGCGGCAGTTGGGAATGCCCAAATCAAAACTTGAAGTGATACACGAATCATTGCCTGATTTCACCCCGAATGGAAAAGATGCTGTTTCGTTTTTATTTAGCGCCAATGTGGACATTCCACCGGCAGAAATTTCTAAAATTGCCTCGGGAGGTGAAATGTCGCGGCTGATGCTGGCCATAAAAAATCTGTTGCGCACTTCCATGGCTTTACCAACCATTGTTTTCGATGAAATCGATTCCGGTGTTTCCGGCGAAATTGCCCTGAAAATGGGAAATATCCTGAAAGCATTTTCAACGACCACGCAAATAATAAATATCACCCATCTGCCGCAGGTTGCTGCCAAAGGCGACTCACATTTTCTGGTTTACAAGTACGAGGAAAAGGGAAAAACCTTTAGTTCCATCAGGCAACTCAGCGAAAACGAGCGTGTGGAAGAACTGGCCAAAATGGTGGGTGGCGAAAACCTTACAGACACCACGCTGAAAACCGCAAAGGAATTAATGAAAAACTGATCCTTCTGGGCTGGTGACTTTGGTTCACCTGCCCAATAATACAGACTCCTGTGCTGGTGATTTCAGTTCACCTGCCCAATAAATCTTCAGAATACAGGGTAGATATGTCCATTTCATCTGCCCGGTAACCAGCTAATTCTATTTTTCTTCTCTGTTTTTTTCTTCTCTTTCCACCAGAAAATTCGTCTCCTTTTTCTGTTTGTTTTGGTTGAAAACATGAGCGGTGAAAAAACCGATGAAAAATACCAGTCCGATTAAAATGATTATCGGAAGTTCAAACCTGAAAAAGAGGAATTTAACCCGTACCATTTCAAGGTTTTGAGAAATGAAAATAAGTAATACGATGATTAAGAGGATATTGAGTGCCTGTTTTGGAGTGAGATTGATTTTTTCAAATATATTTTTCATTCTGTTTTGATATTAAAAGTAAGTTGCATTTTTCAAAAATACTCTTTTTCAAAAATTCATCACCCGTTATATAACAATCAACGGGTGATGAACAACACTTTTGCAAAAGTTCTATCTCACTTCAAAACCTTCCGGCCGTTTCCAGCGGATGGGCGCCGGTGGTTCCGGTTTCAGTTCCACTTCATTTTCTTTTAGCAGTTCCAGTGCCACTTCCACTGCTTTTTCCAGTTGGGGGTCGCGGCCTTCCAAAACCAGTTTGGGTTCCTGAATCACTTCTATGTCAGGGGCAACACCCTCGCCTTCCACAGCCCAGTTTCCGTCAGCATCGATAAATCCGCCGCGGGGTGCCACCATTCGGCCGCCGTCGATAAATGCCGGAGTGTCCCACGTGCCAACCAATCCGCCCCAGGTTTTGGTTCCTACCAGTGGCCCCAGGTTTTTTTCGCGGAACATAAAGGGCAACAGGTCGCCACCCGAGCCGGCCCGTTCGTTGATTATCATTACCTTCGGGCCCCAGATTCCCGCCATCGGCGTGGTCCATGGACGGTTATCCTCTGTTCTGCTGTTGAAATAGCCCAGCAATGTGCGCGACATTACATCAATCATATAGTCGGCAGCCGAACCACCTCCGTTGTTGCGTTCGTCGAGAATAACCCCTTTTTTGTGCTGCTGGGCAAAATAATAGCGGTTAAAATAGCTGAACCCGCCCTGTCCGGTGTTGGGCAGATAAACATACGCCAACTTGCAGCCGGAAAGCTCGTCAACTTTTTTGCGGTTACTTTCCACCCAGTGCATGTTACGCAGTTGTGCATCGCTGGCAACAGGTTCAACCTGAATAGTGCGGGCTCCTTCCAGCGAAGGTGTTGAATTCACTGAAAGAATGGTATTTCGGCCGGCAGTTTGCTCAAACAGACTGTACGGATTGACAGGCGCTTTCAGTTCTTTGCCGTTCACAGCCAGCAGGTAATCGCCTTCGTTTACATCCATCCCAGGCATAGCCAGGGGCGCTTTCAGAGTTGGATTCCAGCTTTCACCAGTGTAAATTTTAGTAATTTTGTAATAGTCGTTTTCCACTTCAAAATCGCAACCTAATAAACCCACCGGAACGCGGTCGATACGCGGCATATCGCCACCCGACACAAAAGAGTGTCCGATGGAAACTTCGCCGCTGAGAATATCCACCACGTAATTTAAATCGGTGCGGTGCCTCACATGGTCAATCCAGGGTGCATACCATTCATAGATTTTATCCCACGGTGCTCCGTGCACGTTGTCCACATACAGAAAATCGCGCATAAACCGCCAGGCCTCTTTAAAAATCTGTGCGTATTCTTCTTTGGGATTCACTTGTATCTTCAGGTTGGTTTCCAGTTTTCCGTCGCCATCTTTAGGTTTGCTACCCGTTTCAGCAATGTGCCATGAACTGCCTTTTCTGTAAAGCATGTTTTTGCGATCGAAAGAAGTTTCAACCGCCTGAATTCCGGTTAAAAAGGGTTCGGCTTTGTTTTCTTTCACATCAAATTTATGGAGGGTAATTCCGCTGCTGTTGGGTATAATTTCAGCAACAAACACTGAGTTCTCCGGTCCTGCAACCAGCCCCGGGTAATTCCGGTTGGGTAGATTCAGGGCAATAGTGCGCAGTTCCAGTCCTTCGATATCAATTTTTATTGTTATTTCTTTTTCGGGATCTTTTCCTTTGTCTGTGTCATCTTTCTCTTTTTTCTTTGATTCCTTTTCAGCATCTGCTTCTGACTTATCTTTCTCCATTACTTCCTCGTCGCTTTTGGGCAGTAGAGGAGAAGGGTCGTCTTTTGAAAGAATAAGGCAGTAAAGACTGCGTGTATCACTGGGATCGTACGAACTCATATCGAGCCAGCCGGTATTCAGACCATAATCGGTACTTGCCAGAAAATAAAGGTATTTCCCTTTCTCATCCCAAACCGGGGAAATTACATCAGCCATGCCGTCGGTTAGTTGAATTTTTTCGCCGGTTTCAACATTATATGCAAAAGCTGCCTTGAAACTGCTGGGCAATTGCCTGACATAAGCAATCCATCTGCTGTCGGGCGACCACAGCGGGTTCATGGTTCGGTTGGGGTGAGCAAACAAATCGCTGTCGGCTTTTGTCAATTCCCCGTTTTCCAGATTGATTATCCAGATGGTGTAATGCGTATCGGTAAACACAATTTTCTTTCCGTCGGGCGACCAGTCAGGTTTAAAAAAGAAGGTTGGATTTTCAACAGAGTATGTTTTCTGAATTTCGCCAAACTGATCGGCCACAACCAGCTGGTATTCCCCACTTTTATCTGAAAACCAGGCGATTTGGTCTCCTTTGGGCGACCATACCGGAAAACGGTCAGCCACGCCAAACGAATGGGTCAGGTTGCGCCAGGTGCCTTTCTCTTTGGGCACAGTAAAGATTTCTCCCCGGTATTCAAAAACAGCGCGTTTTCCGGTAGGAGAGAGGTTAGGGTTACTCAGATTGTCGGCCGAAACATTGTCCCATCGTTCGCGGGCGAAGTTCATATCTCCTTTCACGTGAATTTCCAGTTGAGTTGTTTTTTCAGTTGTTGGGTTGAGCAGGTGCAGGTAGCCGCCCTGTTCATAAACAAGAACATCAGCACAGGCGTCAATGCTTTTTACATCGAATTGTTTATGAAAAGTGTGCTGTTTTTCTTCCCCCGTTTCCGGGTTGAACGACCAGATATTGCTCGTATAATCCCTTTCGGAAAGGTAAAACACTTCGTTGCCAAACCATACCGGTTCGAGGTGACGTTCGTTGTCGGGCTGGGGAGTGCGAATCAGTTCTTTGGTTTTCATGTCCACAATCCAGATGGGCATGGCCTGTCCGCCACGGTAATTGCGCCATTCCGGGTCCCAGAAAGTGATGGGGATGTAAGCTATGTATTTTCCGTCGGGTGAAATTTCACCAAAAGCTGCCCGTGGAATATCGAGCGCTTCAGGGAATCCGCCATCGGGCGAAACTTTGTAAAGTTTATTCAGTTGGGTCGGATATCCTTCGCGTGAAGAACGGAAAATCACTTCGCCTTCCGGTGTCCATCCCTGCACAAAATCGCCGCCCGGGTGCCAGGTCAACCGTTTGGGTGTACCTCCTTCTGCCGGTATCACATATACATCGGTGTTGCCATCGTACTGCCCTGTAAAAGCAATCCACTGTTCATCGGGCGAAAAGTGTGGAAGCGATTCCCCGCCTTCGTCGGTGGTGAGCCGGATGGCTTCACCTCCGTTCCGGTTCACTTTCCATAAATCATTGGCATACACAAAAACTATGTTTTCCGACGAAATGGATGGTTCGCGCAATAGTTGCGTGCCTTGTGCCAGGGCTGTGATTCCGGCAAACATGAGGATAGAAATAAAAAGCATGAGCTGTTTCATAAATGGAATAGTTTTAAAATGAAAAGTTAAAAGTACAAATTTCAGCTTTATGGGTCGGTTAAAAATGGAAGATGTTACAATTTGGTTGCAATCTGTGAGCTCCGTTTACAAAAAAAGGCCTTCTTTCGAAGACCTTTTGTATGCAATTGCCTGTTTTTTAGAATCTTTTTTCTTTGATACGGGCTTTTTTACCGGTGAGGCCACGCAGGTAAAACAACCTTTTGCGACGAACTTTACCTTTTTTGTTCACTTCAATGCTTTCGATAAATGGCGAATAAAGCGGGAAAATCCTTTCCACACCAATACTTCCCGACATTTTACGAACAGTAAATGTTTTGGTATTTCCGGTTCCGTTAATCTGAAGCACCACTCCACGAAAATTCTGGATACGTTCCTTGCTTCCTTCCCGAATCATGTAACTCACTGTAATTGTATCACCGGCAGAGAAATTCGGGTGTTCCTTTTCTACCTTGAATTCGTTTTCTATAAATTTTATTAAATCCATCTCTGAAATTATTTAATTAATGTTGGCAATGTAGTTCGCCAACCGGCGGACAAGAGATTGCTTTTAAACCGGCGCAAAAATAATACTTTTTTTTACAAGGCAAATGGAAGACGATTCATTTATAGCCAAATAACTAAAAATTTATTCAATTACTTTAAAATGATCGCCGGTATGCTCAATAATCACCCGGTACCACCATTCCGGATATTCAGGAAAGATGGGATAGGGAGGCATTCCGGTTTCGGTGCGTTCAAATTTCCCATCCTTCTCCCGTTTGATGTTACCGTCCAGGTATTTTATCAGCAGGTATTGCCAGAGTTTTTCCCACCGGGCAGTTATATGGTTTGATTCATTAACTGAGTAAAAAGTCAGAAAACTTCGTGCCCTTTCCGGCCCGTTAGTTTTATAGAGGTCTTTTGCTGCCTCATCGACAAGCGGCACAAATGTTTCAAAATTGTCTTCCAGCTCTTTTTGAACTTTCTGAATGTCCTGAATCATATCGCTGTAACGCAGGTAGGCAAAGTTCGAAACCTTGTTGAATGTCCAGAAAGCAGAGGTTGGGCTGTAAGTAAGCAGGTCGCCGTTTCCTTCTGCAAAACATTCCGGAATCTCAGTGATACCGCAATACATGGGCACATAAACAGTGTTGTAAGCGTCGTCAACACCAAACCACAAAATTCCGCCAATGGGGTCGGGCAGCCAGTTGCGGCTTTGGCTTACAAACGAGAATCCGGTTTGGCGGGTGGATATGGGCCTTTCGTTGCAGTATTTCACCGAATCCACTTCCCAGGTAAGCCGGCCAAAACGGTAGGGCAAGGCAAACGGACCGGCGCCCACGTCCTGTGTCATGTCCAGTTCGGTTCCCTGGTAGTGGTCGCGCATCATGTTTTGTACATCGCGCACGCTCAGCTTTTTGTCGGGTTTAATCCACAGGGGCATGCGGTTGGTGGCAAAATTGTTGGAATCGTCATATTTGATGAGTCCTTTGGCATAATCCACATACTTTTCCATTCCTGAAGTTACCTTGTTGAACCCTGACCATACGCGGGCTTCGCAAAAGCGGGCGCCGCCAAAATCAACAGGTGCATAAATATCAGAAAAACTGAATTCGGCATCGCTTCCCTCATACCAGCCTTTTTCGCGTGCAAAGGAAATAACGTCGGGTGAATACAGGCAATTTTCCGGATCATTTTTCGGGAATGTGGTAATGCGTGCCTGGTTGGCATGTCCGCTGATGTATCCATCGGGAATTTTTAATGCTACCCAAACGGCGCCTTTTTCGCCTTCGCCTTTGCCAATCAGTTCCATAATCCACACTTCGTTGGGGTCGGCAATGGAAAAGGATTCGC
>JAHYIT010000106.1 GCA_019429205.1 Mariniphaga sp.
AATAGCAGGCCCTCAACTTCCTTCCGGTCAAAATTATCGTGCATGGCTTTTTTTATGCCGGGCAGGTACTTTTCGTGCACCACCTCATCGCCCTGAATGTAAAAACACCAGTCGTATTCCGGCGGAATGGCATCAAATGCCTTATCGGTTTCGACAGCATAAACTTCCCCACCCTTTTGCAGGTTTTCATTCCAAACTGTTTCTATAATCGTGATTTTTCCCGGACTTATTTTTTCAATGATTTCCCGGGTATTGTCTTCCGAATTCCCAACCGCCACCACAAAATGGTCGCAAACGGGTAAAACTGAAGATATCGCTTCAACAATTGGAAAGTCGAATTTTTCAGCATTCCGTATGAATGTAAAACCGCAAACTTTCATCAATTATCCTTTCGTTTTTTGTACCAAAAAACAAGGGCAAACTCAATGGCAGAAATCAACATCAGCAAATCGCCCATCAGTTCCAGGCCTTCCTCGGTAGCCGCTTTTGCCATCCGGTAAACACTTTCATCGTAAAGTTCGAGCCAGAATTTGGAACGGCCCATCAGCCGGCTGAAAACATAAGTAATGAGAAACCCTGCAAAAAACCAGGCCGAAGCAGGTTGTGCAAAAAATTCCAGCGTGGCGCTTTTCAACTTCTTAAAATCGCGCCATACCAGCCAAAGCGCCGTCATCAGCACCAGCAATGCCGGCCAGAACCACCAGGAAATAATAAAATTCAATTCGCGGATAAGTCCGATGAGTAGAAACAACGCAACCAGATTGGAAACCGGCTGAACCGGCTGGTACCTGTAACCCAGCATCAGGTAAAAAATAACCAGAACAAAAAGTATAAATTCCTGGGAAAATTCGGTACGGCTAATTTCTCCAAACAGGGCATCTTCTAAAGGAGAAATGGCATCGAACCGGATAAGTTCAGCAATTCCAAAAACCAAAAGTGAATAAGCAATGACCCTGATGGCGATAAAAAGCGGTATGTAGTTCCTCATATTTATTTTTTGAATGGGCTAATTTACATTTTTCGATCAGAAAAAAACATTACCGGTTATAAACTTTCATTAACTTTGCTTAGTTATTAAAAAATATTCCATGCTGACATCTGATGAAATATTGACCTTTTTAAGAAAAAACAAACTTACTTTGAAAGAAAAGTTTTTTGTTACGGAAATTGGCCTGTTTGGTTCTTATGCCCGTAATGAACAAACTGAAAACAGTGAAATTGACTTTCTTGTGGTTTTTGAAGCAGATACTCCAGATTTATATTCAGTAGAGAAAAGATTAAAAGAATACCTGAAAGATCATTTTAACAGAGAAGTAGATATTTGTGCAAAAAAATGGATTAATCCAATTTTTAAACCACTTATTTTAAACGAAGCAATTTACGCGTGAATATAGTTGCGCATCATTATTTCGGAATTAATGTTGACTTTGTGAAAATGGGATTTTTTTTGCACCGTGGCTTCAGCCCGGTGTATTATATGCATATAAACAGTTTGAGGCTTTAGCCATTAAAATGCTGGATATTAATGGCTAAAGCCGGATTTGTTCTTCACTATAAACACCGGGTTGAAACCCGGTGCAAAAAATAGTTGTTTTTGTTGCTAATTTTCCACAGCCCGTAAAGCATGGTGCAAAATATTACTCTGCCGGCATGAGGGAAACGCTTACATAATTTTCAAAATCGAAATATTTTCCGAATGCTTTTTTAACCGTCTCAACAGTCAGATTGTTTACTATTTTTTCGTAGGTACCAAATTCCGAAAAGTCGCCATCTTTAAGATAATATGTATTACTGAGAATGTTTAGCCAGAACCTGTTTTCACGCAGGGAAACTTCCCGTTCGCGCAGCAACTTCTCTTTGGCTGTTGCCAACTCCTTCTCGCTGGGTCCATTTTCAATAAATTTGTTTATTTCATCAAAAACAGCTTGTTTAAGTTCTTCCAGTTTTTCGGGGTCGGTACCGTAAGAGATGGAAATGGTATATTCCTCATCGGGGTATTTTGATGACGACGGACGTGCGCCGATGGAGTAAACACTGCTCCTTTCCTCCCTGATTACTTCCAGCAACCGGGTATCCAATATACGCCCAACCGCATTGAGTTCAATGGAATTCTGCGATGAATAGTCGAAATCGCCATGAAAAACGATGTACTGAATGCTTTTATCCTCCTGGCCTCGCTTAACCGTTTTCCTTACCACTCCGGGGGGAGGATCAATTTCAAGGTTACGCCAGTTTTCGGTTTCATCAAGATACGGAATTCCACCAATGTATTTTTCTACAAGGGGTTTCATCTCTGCCGTATCAATTTTTCCCACAAAAAAGAACTTAAAGTCTGCCGCATTTCGAAAACGTTCTTCCGCAATTTGCCGGATGCGGTTAAAGTCGGATTCCTGCAACAATTCGGCAGACATTGGCTTTGAACGCTCATGGTAATTGGCCAGAATGGTGCTTAATGAATCCTGGAAAACAGCCTCGGGAGATGCCGAACGGTTTTGAAGAATTCCTTGCATTCGAGACATATAAGCCTGAAAACTGGTTTCATCGAACCGGGGCTGGGTAAAATAAAGGTAAACCATTTGTAACAGCGATTCAATATCTTTAACGGCAGCATTTCCGTTAAAACCTTCCCTTATTTGACTAACATAGGGCGACAAACTGAAAACTTTGTCCGACAACATTTTATCGAGCGTAATTTTATCGAAACCTGCAATACCGCTCATGGACATAATGGTAGCAGCAAACTCAGCAGAAACATCGTCTTCCGCTTCATAAAGTGAAGTTCCACCGGGGCTCCATGCACTAAAAAGGATTTCATCTTCCTTGAAATCGGTTGGCTTAATAACCACGATAGCACCGTTTTCCAGAATCCATTCCACGGCATCCACATTTTCCAGTTTCATCTCGTTCAGAACCTTACCAGGCCAGGGTTCATCTGAAATTAAAGGTACATCGGCAACTGCATCGTCGTAAGGTTCCACTTCGGTCTGCTCCACTTCTTCAAGTAAAGCAAAAACTTCTTCTTCGTTCGGAACTTTCACTCCTTCAATTTCCGGAGCATTAATAACCACCACCCTGTTCTCTTCGGTAATCCACTTTTCAGCAAGGGCATTTACTTCTTCCAATGATATTTCCGGCAAAAAAGTTTTAAAATATTCAAACTCATTTTCAATGCCCGGAACAGGTTCTTCTGTCATTAAAAAGTTACGGGTATATTCCTGCGCATAACGAATGGATTTTTGCTGTTCACGCTCGTTATATGCTTTTTCGATGTTGTTTAGAAGCGCTTTTTTCTGTCTTTCAAGTTCGGTTTCGGTAAACCCGAATTTTTTTACCCTTTCGTTTTCCAGTAAAACAGCTTTTAATCCCTCTTCTATTTTTCCGTTGTGGCAAACGGCTAACGACTGGTAAACATTAATTGGCCCAAACATTGGAGAAAATGCCGATTGCCCCACAATAAAAGGAGGTTCGGCCAGTTGTGTTTTTTCAGCCAGCCGGTTGTTTATCATGGCATTGTACAAACCATGGAGAATGGATTCCCTGTACTCGCCCAGCGTTTTTGCTTTTTCCAACGGATGTTTATATAATACAAAAGCCATCGGGTATTGTGCTTCCTTGTCAGTAACAATGCTCACCAAAGTTTCTTCGTGCGGCGGAATATCATAATATTCTTTTTTTCTGGGATTTTCTGGTACCGGTATATCAGCGAATTTTTGTTTTACAATCTGCACCATTTCTTCCTGGTCGAAGTCGCCCACAACAATAACGGCCATTAAATCGGGCCGGTACCAGTCGTTGCGGAAACGGCGTAAAGTTTCAGGCGGGGCATTTTCAATAATTTCCAGTTCACCAATGGGAAGCCGGTTGGCATATTTTGATTCATGCAGAAATACGGGCAGCCATTTTTGCTGCATCCTGAAATTGGCATTCCGGCCTCCGCGCATTTCCTCCAGAATTATCCCCCGTTCTTTTTCTATTTCTTCATCCGAATCGGTAATCTGGCTGGCCCAGTCGTATAAAACCTGCAACCCTTTTTCCATGTAAAGAACTGAATCGAGGGGAACTTTCAGCATGTAAACCGTTTCGTCGAAACTGGTATAAGCATTTATTTCAGGACCGAATTCCATTCCAATGGATTCAAAATATTTAATCAGTTCGTTTTTGGGAAAATTTTTTGTTCCGTTAAATGCCAGGTGCTCGGCAAAGTGCGCCAGTCCTTTCTGGTCTTCGTCTTCATCAATAGCTCCGGCCTTTACCACCAGCATCAGTTCGGCCCGGTTTTGCGGCTCGCTGTTGGAACGAACGTAGTATGTCATTCCATTTTCCAAAACGCCTTTGGAAACCTTCGGATCAACCGGAATAGGGTCATTCAGATTAAAACTCTGTTGTGCATTCAAAAGTGAAGTGCATAAAAGGAGAACTACAAAAAAAATATTTCTCATGTTTTTTGATTTTATCAGCATAAGTAACTTTTTAATTGGAATAATTACAACAATTTATTGAAGCAAGGGTTGAACGGCCTGTGCAAAAGCATCGTTTTCATTTGATGGTACAGTTGGAAATTTACTTCTGATTTCCTGTGGTGCGTTTTCGGTTAAAAAAGATTGGGCTGTATAATACAGTAAATCGAGGTCGTTGTAGTCGTTGCCAATGCCAAATGTTTCGTTTTGATGAACTCCAAGTAAATTACATAAATGCCCTATGCCATGCCCTTTGGACACCTCGCGATGAAAAACTTCAACCCAAATGTAACCTTTGGTAACCGGTGATGAGGAACGAATAACCCTGATTTCCGGAGATTGCGCTTCTATTTCAACTTTCAGACTGGTAAATTTTTCTTCGTCTTCCGGAATAATCAGCATAAACTGGCACAGGCCATTTTTCAGCTCACGATTCGTTGGCAATTGTTCTGAAAAGGACGTATGGAAAGAAAAGTAGAGCTCAAACTCTTCGCAATGCTGTTGACCTTTATGAAACCACAACCTGTGGTTTTCAGGCGCCTCATCGAATGCATAAAAATTGTAATCCTTTTTTCTAAAAAACTGAATCAAATGATTTGAGGATTCCCGGCTGATGTTTTTGTGAAACAAATGTTTTTTTTCAGGCCAGTTGTAAATGCCTGCTCCTGAAGAATAAACAATGTAATCGAACGGAACTTTTTCGGGAATAACCTCCATCACTTTTCGCAGGTTTCTTCCGGTGGCAACTACCCTCAAAATTTTCTTTTCACCCAAAAGTTGAAGGGCTTTCAGGTTTCTAACACTAATCGAATGGTCGTTTTTTAAAAATGTACCGTCCAAATCGGTGGCAACTAACTTTATGTTTTTTAAACTCATGGCAGGCAAAATTAGTATTTTGGAAGGAATTAACCCGATCGGTCTAACTGCAATTCATTTGTTTTAACAGAGGAATCTTTCAGCTTTTTTTCTTACCACTTTACATTGTCGTTTTTCAAAACAGCGTAGTCCGGGCGTGGGTTGGCTTCCGAAAAAACTTTCAGCATTTCATAAGGTTCAACAACAATTTTCTCCTCTGAAATTTCTCCATTCTCATCTGAAATGGCAGCCAAATTCAGTTTCAGATGTTTGGCCAGAAACGGATAAACTGCCCGGCGTTTAGGTAATTCATAGCCGTGGCCTTCTTCCGGGAGATGCACATTTTTCACTTTGTTCTCCACTCCCATCAACCCGTAAATGTATTGAATATGCGGAAATTCAACTTCCGGGGTATTTTTGGTCCAGTCGGCGCCATCGGAAACCAAAAGCATGGGGCGCGGCGCCGCCAGTGCGGCAATCTCCACATTATTGGTTTGATGCTGATTACTTTTATGAATCGGCATTCCGCTTTCGCAAACGCAACCGCCAAAAAAGTGTGCTGAAATCTGCACCACCGGAACTGTAACTTTTATCCGGTCATCAACTGCTGTGAGCAAAAAAGCCTGGGTAGCTCCGCCCGAGGCTCCGGTGACGGCAACTCTTTCGGGATCAACATTTTCCAGCGACAGCAAAAAATCGAGCGCCCTGATGCTGTTCCACAACTGCTGTTTCAATGCCAGCGGATGTTTGTGCTCCCAGCCCCAATCGGCCATTTCGCCGTAACCAACCATATCGATGGAATAAACCACGGCTCCCATTTTGGCCAGGGCAGCGCACCGTTTTTGGGCATCTTCACGAAAACGCCCGTAATCTTCCTGTTTTGGCCAGTGGCCATGCGTGTTGAGAATTCCGGGAATTTTTCCATCCTGCTTTTCGGGCAGGTACAAACTGCCGGTAACAAACACCCCCGGTAAACTTTCAATGGCCACATTTTGTACCGAATAGCCATCGTATTTTCGGGTTGCTGAATAGCGCGGGTTGAGCGGTTTTTTTTCAGGAAATGGAACAAGATCTGAACCTCTTAAAATTCCCTGCCGGATAATTTCTGCACGCTGAAGCCACTCATCCTTTGTCTGATATTGCAACTTCAGATTTTCAATCACATTCTTTGCCTGTTCTTCGGTATAATAATGACCGATGCAAAGATTCGATTCATTTTGATTCTGGGAAAAAACAAGATTAAAGGGAATCGAAATTACAAGTAAAATTACAATGGATAAAAATCGTTTCATTTTTTTCAGTTTTGATTTATTCATGGTTAAAGATAATATTTCAGAAGAATAGATGGAAATCTGCCTGAACTTTAATTTCTGAATGTTATTTTTGAAAAAAAAACGAAAATATGATTTCAAGAAGAGAAGCTTTAAAAGGACTGGCATTACTAACGGGAGCAACATTTCTTGGCAAGGAAAAAGTTGTTGGAAATACCGTTACACCGGAAGGCCATTTTTCTTACTGCCTGAATACAAGCACCATTTCAGGACAGAAGGTCGGTTTTCTGAAAGAGTTTGAAATAACTGCAAAAGCGGGTTACAACGGCATTGAAATCTGGGTTCGCGACCTGGAAAAATATTTTCAGGAAGGCGGAAGTTTAAAAGATCTGAAAAAATATGTTGATGATTTGGGCCTGACTATTGAAAATGCAATTGGTTTTGCACAATGGGCGGTTGATGACGAAAACACGCGAAAAGCCGGCATGGAGCAAATGAAACGTGAAATGGAAATGCTGGCGCAAATCGGGTGCAAACGCATTGCCGCCCCGCCGGCAGGTGCCACCAGTCTGCCGCTGCTCGACCTTTTTGAATTAGCCAAACGTTACCGTAAAGTTTTGGAACTGGGCGACCAGACCGGTGTTCTGCCCCAACTCGAAATATGGGGATCGTCGGCAAACCTGCACCACATTTCGCAGGCCCTTTTTGTAGCCTCGGCAACCGGCCATTCCAAAGCCTGCATTTTACCCGATGTTTATCACATGTTCCGGGGCGGAAGTCAGTATGAAAGTTTAAAACTCATGTCGGGAAGCTCCATTGAAATGTTTCATTTTAACGATTTTGTCGATACAATTCCACGTGAGGAGCAGAAAGATTCAGACCGCGTTTACCCGGGCGACGGCGCGGCGCCATTCAATCAGATAATTAATTATCTGAAAGATTCGGGCAGTAAAAAAGTACTTTCGCTGGAGTTGTTCAATCCTGAATATTGGAAAAAAGACGCGTTGGGTGTATCAAAAACCGGTTTGGAAAAAATGAAACAGGTAGTTGCTAAGAATTCCTAATTTTCATTCATCGGGCTTCGTAATACAGACTTTAATTTTTCCGGACAAAAAATTCCCTCGTGGGTCCAAATGGGTTCACCATTTTTAAAAACAATAAGTGTAGGCAAACGATTTACATTAAACCGGCTGGCAATAAAAGGATTATTATCCACATTCACTTTTACTATACGAACACCCTTTACCTCCTTTTTTACCTTTTTTAACATGGAAGGAACCTCCTTGCACGGCCCGCACCAGTCGGCATAAAAATCAACCAACACCGGCTTCGACGATTTGATTATATGTAAAAAACGCTGGTTCATTTTCCTTCTTCTGTTTTATTTTTTCGTTTTTGAACCAAGTCGTTAATAAAATCGCCGACAAGATAACCCACTGCAGCGCCCCACAATGTACTCCAGTACCAAACCGACTGTATGGGACAGGTGCCGCTAAGGCAGCCCACAAAATTCCAGTACAAAAATCCTCCAAGTGCTCCTGCTGCTAAAAAAACAAGCGATATACTTTTTCCTTTTAAAAACTCCTTCATAATTTATATTTACATGTTGAAACAATAAAACGGGTGTCTGGTTTCCCGAATCTGATAAAATTCTACAATGATGAATCAATTTTATTGAACAAAAGGCTCAACTTAATATAAAATCAGTATTGCAGAAAAAATAATTAACCGTTTTATGATAATTTTCAGTACCCATAGAGTAATTTATCCATAAATTTCGGACATTTGCAATATATTAATCCTTTACTGCAACAAAGATAGTATTTACAAGGTCAGCCAGTGAAAATAAATTGAAAAACCAAAAAGTTACAACAATATCAACTAACGTTAAAGACAATGAAAAATCTCTGTTTTCTTTTTTGTTTCTTTCTTTTGAGTGCCTTCCTTTCTTGTAATCCGGTCGAAAAGGAGGCTGCAGAACAACTTTCAATTTCTTATGAGCAATACCAGCTTTCAAACGGGCTCGATGTTATTCTGCACCAGGACAAATCGGACCCGATAGTTGCGGTTGCCATTCAGTATCATGTTGGATCGAACCGCGAGGTGCCGGGCAAAACAGGCTTTGCACACCTTTTTGAACACATGATGTTCCAGCAGTCGGAAAACGTTGGCCAGGACGAATTTTTCAGAAAAATTCAGGGAACCGGCGGTACACTGAACGGCGGCACCAGCAACGACGGAACTGTATATTACGAAGTTGTGCCCAAAAATGCCCTCGAAATGGTGCTTTGGCTCGAGTCTGACCGGATGGGATTTCTGCAGAATACCGTAACCCAGTCGGCCTTTGCCAACCAGCAAAATGTGGTTCAGAACGAAAAAAGGCAAATGGTTGACAATCGTCCCTACGGCCACAACAGTTGGGTAATTGCCAAAAACCTTTATCCCGAAGGACATCCTTATGGCTGGACAGTAATTGGCGAAATGGAAGACCTGCAAAATGCAACAGTTGAAGACGTTAAGGAATTTCACTCGACGTTTTATGTGCCAAACAATGCCACCATTACCATTGCCGGAGATTTTAATCCGGAAGAAGTGAAAGAAATGGTTGAAAAATATTTCGGTGAAATTCCCGGTGGAGATGAACTTAAAGATCCGGAACCTTACCATACAAGCCTTGAAGCACCCAAAAAATTGTACCACGAAGACAATTTTGCCCGGACACCTCAGCTTACCATGGTTTGGCCGGCAACAGAAGAATTCTCTGAAGATGCGTACCCGTTGAATTTTCTCGCACAAATTCTGGGAAGAGGAAAAACATCGCCTTTTTACCGGGTAATTGTAAAAGATAAAAAACTGGCGCCACGGGCAGGTGTTTACAACCGTGCCATGGAACTTACCGGACAATTTACCGTTTCCATAAACGCCAATGCCGGCATAAGTCTGGCCGAAGTTGAAAATGCCGTTTTTGAAGCTTTCAAACTTTTTGAAGAAGAAGGAATTACTGAAAAAGACCTGGAGAAACACAAGGCAAGCCTTGAAACCGGTTTTTACAACGGAATCAGTTCGGTGCTCGGAAAATCATTTCAGCTGGCCAGGTATAACGAATATGCCGGTTCGCCCGGATATATTGAACAGGACATTGAAAAAATCAAAGCAGTGACCATTCCCGATATCCAGCGGGTTTACGAAAAATACATCAAGGGAAAACCTTACCTGGCCACCAGTTTTGTTCCCAAAGGACAGCTTGAACTGATTGCTGAAAACTCGGTTGAAGCCGGCGTTATTGAAGAAGATATTGAAAATGCCACCCAGGTTCAGCAAACATTTCCGGAAGAAGATGAAGTGATTGCCAAAACGTCGTCAGCGTTCGACCGCTCGGTCCAGCCTGAAATCGGACCGGATCCGAAAGTTACATTGCCTGAAGTCTGGAAAGAGCAGACAAGTAACGGAATGGAAGTCTGGGGCATTAAACATTCTGAAGTGCCACTGGTGAGGTATTCGATGGTAATCAATGGCGGTCACCTGCTTGAAAACCCTGAAAAATCAGGTGTTTCATCCTTTCTCGCCAGTATGATGATGGAAGGAACAGCCAACAAAACTCCCGAAGAACTGGAAGAAGAAATTGACATGCTGGGTGCAACCATTTACATTTCGGGCAGCACCGAAAATATCACCATCAATGTAAATACACTTGCCCGCAATTTTGAAAAAACCGTTGAACTGGTGGAAGAAATTCTGCTCGAACCCCGCTGGGATACCGAACAGTTCGATCTGGTAAAATCGCGGATTTTAAATGAATTGAAACGCAACGAAGCCAACCCCACCTACCTGGCATCCTTGCAGTTTTCCAAACTCATTTATGGCGAAAACAGCATTCTCGGAATTCCTTCAACCGGAACCATTGAATCGGTAGAGTCCATAACCATGGATGATTTAAAAGCATTTTATGCCGGAAACATTTCACCAGCTGTTACAGAAATGCAGGTTGCCGGCGACATTGAACCCACACGGGTTATGAATGCACTGAGCAGTCTTTCTGCCGGATGGGAAGCCAAAGAAGTCGAATTCCCTGAAATCAGCACACCGCAGATGCCCGAAAAAGGTGGCCTGTACTTTCTCGATATTCCGGGTGCAAAACAATCTAACATATTCGTTGGTTATGCTGCACTTCCGCGCGAACATGAAGATTATTTCCCCGCTACAGTCATGAATTACAAGCTCGGCGGCTCGTTTAACGGAATTCTGAACCTGATTCTCAGAGAAGAAAAAGGTTTTACTTATGGCGCACGTTCCGGATTTGCAGGATATCAAAACCATGGAAATTTTACAGCCAATTCAAGTGTTCGTTCCGATGCCACGCTGGAATCAGTTAACATTTTTAAAACTGAAATTGAAAAATATTGCGCAGGAATAAGCGAAGAAGATTTACAGTTTACCAAAGATGCGCTGATGAAATCTTATGCTTTGAAATATGAAACACTTGGGGCATTACTCAGCATGCTAAGGGATATCAGTGAATATGATTTACCAAATAATTATCCGGTACAGGAAGTTGGTTTCATTAAAAATTACAATGCTGCGCAGCACCTGCAACTGGCAAAGGAATATTTACAAACCGAAAAGATGATATTTGTAGTAGCAGGCGATGCCAAAACCCAAATGAATTCGCTCGAATCGGTTGGACTTGGAAAGCCAATACTGATTGAAAATTAACACCTGAAAAATTGAAATGCTGCTGTTTCATGAAACATAAAATGAAACAACAGCATTTTTTTGCTATTCAGGCAACGTTTTTATCACTTCGCTTATAAAATTATTCAGGTTGAAATGGCTTAGGCCAAAACCCATGCGCACAACCACCAGATTTTTGGAAGGAATGATGTAAATGCGCTGCCCCAGAAAACCATCGGCAAAAAAGATATCGGCAGGAGCATCAACCAATGCGTTTTTTTCCTCGGGTTCCTGCAACCAGAATGTGCCGGCATATTTTCCGTTTGATGCTTCAACAGGAGTTTTCATAAAATCCACCCAATCTTTCGAAAGAATAGTATCGCCTGCAAACACTCCCTCATTCAGGAACAACACACCAAACCGGGCCCAATCGCGGGTTGTGCCGTAACTGAATGACGACGCCACAAACAATCCGCTGGCATCAGTTTCCACTTTTGTGTTCAGCATACCAATTGGATACAATAATTTTTCATACAACATGGTATGATAAACTGACTCGTTATTTATCCGGTTTCGTATTATTCCCGAAAGCAAATTGGCATCGCCCGATGAATAATTCCAGTGCTCACCGGGAAGATAATCCAGTTTATTATCGGTAACCGAGGACAGCATATCTTCGTTTTGCATAAGCATTACAGTCGCATCTGAAATGGTAAAATAGTTTTCAAACCAGTCGAGGCCGGTTGACATTTGAATCACATTTTTTACGGTAATATTTCCCCTTTCGTCGTTTTGCCAGGCCTCAATTCCAACCGGTTCCTCAAGGCTCAACTGCCCTTTGTCTGCAAGTAATCCGGCCCAGGCGCCGGTAATGCTTTTGGTCATCGACCAGCCGTGAAACATGGTCTTGTGGTCGTATCCCGGGAGGTATTTTTCAGCAATCAACTGGTTGTTGTAAACCACTGCAATTCCGAGCGTTTTTTTGAAGGGTTCACTGCCGGGTGCATCAAAACAGGTGTCAATCAGTTCATGAAGCCGGGCTACATTCACTCCTTCAGGCAGCGTATCGGCAATGATATCTCCTTTGGGCCAGGGCAGAATAGCTTGTGAATAGCCCGGTTCAGGAATACGAAATCCGGATTTTTTCAATTCCTCTTTTGGTGTTTTCAGCACAATAACAGCTCCATGTCCTTCGCGGAACACCGCTTTACGTTTTGCCAGTCCGAAAACAGTGGAGGTTGCCGATTTTTCTTCGAAATCAACCCGTGTTAAGGCCAGATTTATGGGGAAAAAAGAAAGGTCTTCGGCAATTATTCTGTCTGGTTGTTTGTTGGCCAGAAACACGCTGGAGCACATTCCTTTGGCAGCAAATGCTGTAATGATAGGAAGGCGCGGCCACACAAACCAGATTCCGCCGGCGATAATTAACAGAATAACCAGCCCGATTATTCCTTTAAGCAGTTTTTTGTTCATAGCTCAGTTCCTGATTTAAAATTGAAGTGATAAAGTTATAAAAAGATTTAATAAGCCCGCTGAAAAACAATTTCACTTAAACCTGCAACTTTTTCATTTTCAGGGTCAGTATAAATTCTGACATTCAATGTTCCGTCGTACACTTTCACCACCCGTTCGCCGGTCCATTCAAACTCACCGGCATCAAGCGATTTGGCAGGTGAAGCAACCCCTTCAAACTCCAGCTTCTGCCACGACGGTAAATACAAATCGCCCACCTTTGCCCGGATGCGGTACGTACCGTTTGGTACGGTAATCTGATATTCAAAATAGTTGCCGGGATTTTTACATTGGGCCGGCGTGCCGTCAAACAGCACTTTTTTCAGGCGGACATTTCCATCGTTTCTGCCGGTAACCCATTCAACCCTGTCGGCCGGATTCCATTTCCCCAGCAGCCAGCCCTTTCCCGAGTAAGGTTCAAAAGCCATGCTGTTTTTCTGGTTACCGTTAACCTGGCGGGGTTTTCCGAATTGAATACGTCCGCGGGCAAACGAGCGGACAGGATTTCCGTTTTGCCGAAAATACAATCCGAACAACTGGGGAAAGCCGTTTACAGCATTATTCTGGCAATCCTGAAGCGTTGGCTCAGTTTTCGATTTGACCACGGTAAACTGAAAATGACCCCATGTGTTGTCGCCCCATGCCGTACCAATGGCATCGCCGCGAACCAGGATTTGCCCTTTTTTAACGGCCAGATTTTTGGCATAAAGGCGGCTGTAATAATAATAAATGCCTGGCTGCGACGCACTCTCCAGCAATACGCAGGCCTGGTTGCCGGCTTCGTCCAATCCTTTGGATTCCACCCACACCACCCGGCTGTTTTCCAAAGCCACCAGCCAGTGTTTCGTCATTCCGCGGGCAGCGTGCAAATCGAATCCGATACCTGAATAATGAATGTATTCAGGCATTTTTGCGGTTTCGTCAGTTTTACTGTACGAAAACATATAACTCTCTTCTTCTGCGCCCCACATAAATCCGTCGTTAAAACTCACCGGAAAAATGTATTGGGTTGGGTCAAGAAACGGCAAACGGGAATCGCTGAGGCAAACCAGCGCATCTTTGGTTAAAAGGCCATGAACCGGAGAACCTGAACTTAATGCTTTTACTTTTTTGTTGTCGGCCACAAAAATCCGCACTCCGCCCAACTGTTCCGGCACCGAGCGGCGGGCCACTTTCAGCCAAAGGGTATCTTCCCCTAATTTCAACTGGTTGTAATGATTTTCAACTTTCAGCAGTTTTACTTCCACCTGGTTAAACGTAACGCTTTCGCCCACGTTCAGGTTATAGTAAAAACCGTTTCCCCACCGGAAGTCGGCAGAATCGGCCTGCTGCGCCTTCACCTGAAACAAAACAGCAAACAACACCAGTAATATGAAGAGCTTTCTTTTCAAATCTTTTCAGCTTTTTTTCAAAAAACAAAGCTACCAGAAAATTTTGAAACAACGGGAAGATATTCTCCTGCTGAAGCCATAAAAATTCTTCAACTTTTCAGGCTTTTTCAACATGCAAAGCAGTTAAAAAATCCGTAGTGAAACAATTTTTAAATCACTGAAACAATATTTTATCAAAATGAAACAATCCTTAAATAAAATGACACAATAGTGTTTGGTATGACACGCTGTTTTTCAGAAACTTTGGTATGTATAACAATTTAAATTCCAAATCAATTTTATTCACTAAAAAATTTTAATTATGAAAACGTTAATGTATTTTTTTGTAATGGCAGTTATTGTAATTGCCGGTTGTGCCAAAGACGACACAATGTTCGAAACCCAGGACAATCTGGAGCTTAAAAAGGCCAAAGTGCCTGTTCCCTTCAAAGCCGATTGTTTCGCAGTCTTCGATGTGGAAATATACTGGAAGTTATGGGTCAGCGGAACAGCCACCCACATTGGAAAAATTGATGAAAAAAGTTTTTACATCATTGAAGCCACTGAATATATGGAGGGAGTCCCATATCATATCAATACAGGTTCCGGCAAACTGGTAGCTGCAAACGGTGACTGCAGTGATATTACCTTCTGGGTAAAACAGTCGGATATTGATGGCTCCTATACAGGCACGATTACTTTCACTCCCGGTACTGGAACCGGAAAATTGGAAGGAGTCACTGGTACATGTAATATGGTAGGCGGAATGGATTATGAAAAAGGAGGAACCTGGTTTAAACTGGATGGTTTCCTGGTTTATGAATAAGACTATTTAATTTATTCACTAAAAAATTTTAATTATGAAAGCGTTAATATATTTTTTTGTAATGGCAGTTATTGTAATTGCCGGTTGTGCCAAAGACGACACAATGTTCGAAACCCAGGACAACCTGGAGCTTAAAAAGGCCAAAGTGCCTGTTCCGTTTAAAGCCGACTTATACATGGTTCTGGACCTGAACTCAGAACTTATGGAGGTGCCTCTGCCCGGAGGAGGTATTTTCTACGCTAAAACAGGGGGGATTCTCAGCGGAACATGCTCTCATATGGGAAAAATTGATGCCGAAAAAAGTTATTGTTATTTTAAAAATATGGTGTTTATGTTGGATGAACAGGGGAATCCTTGTTCAGAACAGACGGGTACCGGCATAATAGTGGGAGCAAACGGAGATTCGATGGAAACCACCTGGTGGAACAGACAATCGTGGGTTGATGGCAGCTATATAGGCACAATTGATATAACAAAAGGAACAGGAAAATTTGAAGGCTGCTCAGGTTCAGGCACCACAGTAGGCGGATGGCACGATGATGGTGTAGGGATCTGGCAAAAAAGTGAAGGTTACCTGGTTTATGAATAAGACTATTTAATGTAAGATTTCGGGGGCAATTGTTCTGCTCAGCATCCGATTCAATG
>JAHYIT010000107.1 GCA_019429205.1 Mariniphaga sp.
AAGTCTGAAAAAGGTAAACCCCGACCACCTGGAGAAAGTACAGGAATTTGCCAGCGATTATTTCTCAAAAAAACGGTTTATCAGGCCCCGCTTTAAAAATTACAAATACGACCTGGCCATTCTGGTAAATTCAGATGAAAAAAATCCGCCCTCATGCCCCGATGCATTGCAAAGTTTTAAAAAAGCGGCCGAAAAAGAAGGTTTTTACACTGAATTTATAACGAAAGAAGACTTCAGTCAATTGTCTGAATTTGATGCACTTTTCATTCGTGAAACAACCAGTGTAAACAATCACACCTACCATTTTTCGCGTGCAGCCTATGCTGAAGGGTTGGTGGTGATTGACGACCCGTGGTCTATCTTACGTTGCTCCAACAAAATTTTTCAGGACGAACGGTTGAAGCAAAATAAAATTAAAACACCGGGTACCGTAGTGCTTTCAAAATCTGCTTACCGCAAACTGCAAACTGCACACCTCACTTTTCCGCTGGTGCTAAAACAGCCCGACAGCGCTTTTTCGCTCGGTGTTGAAAAGGTGACTACCCCGGAAGAACTGGATGTTTCGCTGAAAAAGCTTTTCAAAATCTCAGACCTGGTGATTGTGCAGGAGTTTATGCCGTCGGAATTTGACTGGCGAATTGGTGTACTCGACCAGGCGCCGCTTTATGCCTGCAAATATTACATGGCCAAAGACCACTGGCAGATTTACGACTGGAAAAGCGACAATAAAAACAACTGGGGAAATAGTGAGACTGTTCCACTCAGCAATGTTCCACCTGCTGTTATTAAAACGGCAGTAAAAGCAGCTTCACTCATCGGCGACGGCCTTTACGGCGTTGATCTGAAAATGCAGAACAACGAAGTTTATGTAATTGAAATAAATGACAATCCGAACATCGATGCAGGCATTGAAGATAAAATTCTGAAAGACGAATTGTACAGCAAAATCATGCGATCGCTGGTTAACCGGATTGAAATCAACAGGAATATTGCTCAGTTTGTAACGGTGTAAAAATCACTCATCCGCTACTTCCACCTTCTCTCTCACCAGTTCCATCTCGTCGAGCAAATAGCCGGCGCCGGCAAACTTGTCAATTAAAAACAACGCATAGCGGATGTCTATGGCAATATTTCGCGACTGCTCCGGATCGTACATAATGTCGCTCATGGTTCCTTCCCAGCAGCGGTCGAAATTTACACCAATTAGGTGCCCTTTTGCATTTACAATCGGACTCCCTGAGTTTCCGCCAGTGGTGTGGTTCGATGCTGCAAAACAAACCGGAAGGTATCCTTCACTGTCGGCATATCGCCCATAATCTTTTGAATGGAAAAGTTCTTTTAAACGTTCCGGCACATTGTAATCGTAAATCTCCGGATTGTCTTTTTCCATGATGCCTGCGAGCGTGGTGTAATGCTTGTATTTCACGCCGTCGCGCGGTTCATAGCCTTCCACTTTTCCATAGGCCACACGCAGGGTCAGATTCGCATCCGGGTAAAGCGGTTCCCCTTCCTTCATCAGGATAATTCCGGCCATGTAAATTTTCATTTTTTGGTTTATGCGGCTGTTGAGTGCATCTACAACCGGTTTGATGTTCGCTTCATAATGGAAATTCAACCTGTTGTACAATTCCAACACCGGATCTTTTCTCAGTTTCAGCAATTTCTTTTCATCACCCTCCTCCAGGATTTGTTTCAGCTTTTGCTCGTCAGTTAACACAGACTTTTGATAAACTTTTCTGACCAGTTTATCCCTGTCATTTTTAGCAAGAACATCGTTCAAATATTCGGGTAAAAATTCAGATTTGAGGTCGTTGGAAAGCAAAGGAATCAGCGTCTCAAAAAGTTGTTCATCAACCGGATGGTGGTAATCTTTAAAGAACCTGGGCAAAAAGTCCAACGTACCCTTCAACTCGCTTTCGAGCCGCTTGTCCTGTTTACTTTCAATATTTTTGATGATGTTGTTCACCCGCGACGCCACCTGAAAAATCTCCACTCCGCGCAAAACAATTTCGGAATAGTAGTCGGAGGCTTTAATAAAATCTTTATACAAAAAATACAACGCATCGAAGTTTTCAAACACTTGTTGGTATTCACTTTCCCAGGTTCTGTTTGCTTCGGCCCACTCTTTAAACGCTGCTTCAAAGGCCAGTTTTTTATTTATGGCATCCAGTCGTTCAAGACCCAGAATTTCGCCCTGCCATTTTTTCCAGGCATTGCTGATGGAAGCATGTTTAGCCGAATACTGAATGCGTACTTTCGGGTCCGATTCCATAGCCTGATTCAAAATTTCCAGCTTTTTATCGCGAATGGCAATCCGGTCAGGATCTCGTTGGTTTTGAATGATATCCACTTCATGCGACGGAATGTATTGCATGGTGCTTCCCGGATTTCCGAAAACCATGGTAAAATCTCCTTCCTGAACGCCATCCAGCGAAATGGGAAAGAATTTTTTAGGTTGAAACGGAACATTATCGGGTGAGTAATCTGCAGGTTCGTTGTTCTCGCCGGCATAAACCCTGAACAGTGAAAAATCGCCGGTATGGCGGGGCCAAATCCAGTTGTCGGTGTCGCCGCCAAACTTGCCTATCGCCGACGGGGGCGCACCAACCAGCCGCACATCGCGGTAAACTTTATAAACGTACAAATAATACTGGTTGCCGTAAAACAACGGTTTTACCTGGGTCATGTATTTTCCTCTTTCCGAAGCGCTCCGTTCAAGCCGGGAAGTATTCTCCCTGATTTTTTTTTCCCTTTCTTCCGTTTCCAAAACCTCTGTACCTTCCAAAACTTCATCGGTCACATCTTCCATATATTCCAGAAACCGCACTGTAAGACCAGGGTTTGGCAACTCCTCTTCCCTGCTCATGGCCCAAAAACCGTTGGTAAGGTAATCGTTTTCCACCGAACTGTGCGATTGAATTTGCCGGTAGCCGCAATGGTGATTGGTTATCAACAATCCTTCGGGTGAAATCATTTCGCCGGTGCAACCGCCGCCAAAAACCACAATAGCGTCTTTCATACTGCCATTGTTCACATCGTAAATATCCTGTGCGGTTAATTCAAAACCCATCTCCTGCATTTCGGCCAGGTTGTATTTTTCCAGCAAAAGCGGTATCCACATGCCCTCTTTGGCAGAAAGTGAGCCAATAACAAAAAATATAAACAGGATGGAAAGCTTCAATCTCCTCATTTTTTCAGTCTTTTTTCACATGAATTGCAAAAATAGTAAAAGTTAAATGCGACCGGTAAAAAATAGTTAAACTAACCAGTCATAAAAATATTACCCTACTGGATTGAGCAGATGTTAAAAAAAATGAATGACAAAATCAATCTTGTAAACCGGTCTTTTTGAATTTATTGTTTAATTTTATTGCTGATTTTTAAGAGTTAATGAAATTTAATTGTTGTGTAAAAAATTAAAATTAATAATGGTTGATAGCAATAAAATAGCTGTTAAAGGTATTGAAGTAGCATTACTTCAAGCCAATCAGGAAGATTATATTTGTATAACCGACATTGCAAAATTTAAGAATCCCCAGGCCCCCGCTGATATAATTAAAAACTGGTTACGAAGTAAAAATACTATTGAATTACTGGGACTTTGGGAAAAATTGCATAATTCTGATTTTAAACTGGTCGAATTCGACCAGTTTAGAAATGATGCCGGATATAACCATTTTGTTCTTTCACCACAAAAATGGATTTCATCAACCAATGCCATTGGGTTGCAATCAAAATCAGGCAGATATGGCGGAACCTTTGCCCATGTGGATATTGCTTTAGAGTTTGCTTCATGGCACAGCTAGTGTGCCTGGCCAATCTCGAAAATCTGAACGCTGTATTTATTAATGAAGGAATGACACAACCGGAACGCCTTTTTAGGATGAATCAAATCGCCATCGGGCAAATGAAAATACTTACTCAAAATAATGAATCAAAATCATTGAGCCAAGGAGGTTAAAATGAAAACAAAACCAATGTACACCATTGCAAAACTCATTGAAGAACTCAAAAAATTTCCGCAGGATATGCCTGTGGTAACCAACGGTTACGAGGGTGAATTTGAAAATATCTTACCGCCAAAAATCATTTCCGTAAAATTTGTTCCCGACCAACCTTATTATGACGGGCAATTTCAGCAAACGGATTCAAACGATCCACTAGCTATTAAAGCTGTGACAATTGAAAGGGAAGTAAGGTTTTAAAATGGCTTTTGCAATTTTGATTGTAAAGCGAAACCAAAATTTCCCTAAATTTGTATCTTTAAGAAAAATAAAAAACTCATGATACTGGAAAGGACAAAAGATGAAATTTTAGTTAGATTACCTGCAAATTTAGATGTTACAGAACTTCAAAATATGCTTGATTATTTTGACTATAAAGAAAAAACGGCAAAATCTAAAGCAACGCAGAAGGATATAGACGAACTTTCGAAAACCGTAAACAAAAATATCTGGACTAAATTCAAAGCTCATCGAAAAAAGCAATGAAATTAGTCGTCGATTCAAATATTGTTTTTAGCGCTCTTTTAAACACACAAAGTAAAATAGCACAATTAATCATCAATGGCTCAAAACACTTTTCTTTCTTCAGCATAAATCTTCTTAAAATTGAAATCTTAAAACACAAAAACAAACTTCTCTCGATTTCAGGATTTTCAGAAAACCAGTTTGAATCTTCTTTTGCACATATTTTATCAAGAATAAAATTTGTCGATGAGATTTTGATTTCAGATCAGGCTTTAAAGAAAGCATCTGAAATAGCAAAAGATATTGACGAAAATGATATTTTGTTTGTAGCATTAACCAACCATCTCAACGCAAAATTATGGACGGGTGATAAAAAACTCATTTCTGGTTTAAAGGAAAAGAAATTTACGAAAACAATATCTACCAATGAATTATATGATTTATTCTTGAAAAAAGAATTACAAAAAAGAAAATAATTAATAAGCCATGATAACATTCATTTAAATCCTCTCCGCATGCTCTCCTACAATCAACAGCGAAGGTGTGCAGGGCTTTTTTTCTGACAGAAATTCTTCCACTTTTGAAAGGATTGTTGAATAGCTGCTTTGACCGGGCTGCGAAATTTTGCAAAGGATTTGTACCGGCATTTTTCCCGAAATTCCTCGTTCCAGGAGTTTCCCCGACAGTTCGGAAAGATGATGCAGGCCCATGTACAAAACCACGGGCGAACCGGTTTGTAAAACCGAAACAAGAGGTTCCAACTGCGGAAAACAGTCGTTTTCCTTCCGGCAGGTGTAAAAAAGCAGCATATTGCTTTTTCCGCGTTCGGTAAGCGGAACGGAAAACAGGGAGGAACCTGCAACTGCGGCTGTAACACCGGGAATCACTTCAAAATTCAGGTTGTTTGCTTTACAAAACCGGATTTCCTCAGCTCCTCGTCCAAAAATCATGGGATCGCCGGTTTTCAGGCGCACCACTTTTTTGTTTTCTGAAGCCCAATGCAAAAAAAGCTGATGAATGCCGTCCTGCCGTTCCATCTGATTTTGCCCGTCGTTGTTGAGTTTCCCCACATAAATCTTAACCGCTCCGGGGTTGGCCAATTCCAGCATTTCGTCTCCAATCAGGGCATCGTACAAAATCACGTCGGCATGTTGCAGGCGGTTCAACGCTTTTACGGTCAGCAATTCCGGGTCACCCGGACCGGCGCCCACTATCGAAATTAAATGCGGTAATCCCATTCCTGCAACTCTTTGAGGTAATCCATCGGACTGGGGTATTTAAACGTGTAGTCCAGCCGCTGAACCAGTTTATCGCTGTTAATTATTTTATAGCTTTCCTGAATATCAGTGAATTCAGGCGCCGGCAAATCGCTCACTTCAACCGCTTTGGTGTAAAATTCCTTTTTGGTTGGATGCACCGGACTGCAGGCGTTAAAAACTTCGCCCCAAATATCTTTTTCAATGATTTGGGAAAGGATGCTTACACAATCATCGCGGTGAATAAGGTTTACCGGTGTATTGGCCGGAACATTTTTCTTCCCGGCCATAAAACGGCCCGGGTTGCGGTTGGCGCCAATCAGCCCGCCAAACCTCACAACCGTGGTTTGAAAATCACTTTCGTTTAAAAGAATTTTCTCTGCCTGTAATATTGCGCGACCGCTCGGTTTGTCCGGTTTACCTTCGTCGCCTTCGCGCATTTCCCTATTAGCCGGTTCGTAAACCGAAGTGGAAGAAATAAAAAGCACTTTCAGGATTTTCATTTGCCGGATAAATTCAATAATTTTTTTGATTTGCCCCGGAAAAATATCGGTAATGTTTTCCACCCGTTTGGGCGGAATGGCAATCACCAGCACATTGGTATTAAAAAAGCTGAAATAGTCGATATCTATCGATTCTGGTTCAATCCGGATGTAAAACGGCTGAATTCCGGTAAACTCCAGCTCGTTGAGACGGTCATTTGTACCAGTTGAGCCTTTAACGATGTAGCCTTTTTGCAACAGGCTTTTGCCGAGCGCTGTCCCTAGCCAGCCGCAGCCTAATATGGATATTGTTGTTCGCATACTTTCTTTTTTTGGTGATAAATATTCAGTGGCGAAATTCTTTGCCTTCCTTTATTTCTTTCACGTATTTTTTCCGAATCACAAAATCGCCAAACCGTTCGCCATTTTTTCGCGTTGTGGCAAAATCTTCAATTAGCGGTTGCAGTTCTTTCAGGATTTTTTCTTCGGAAATGTTTTCGCGGTAAAGATTATTTAACCGGTCTCCTTCGAAACTGCCGCCCAGGTAGAGGTTGTAATGTCCGGTTGATTTGCCTATCAAACCGATTTCGGCGAGGTAAGGACGTCCGCATCCGTTAGGGCAACCAGTCATCCGAATTACAATGTCTTCCTTTAAAAGATTATGCTTTTCCAGCATGTTTTCAATTTTTGAAACCAGCGTTGGCAAATACCTTTCGGCTTCGGCAAAGGCCAGCGGACAGGTGGGCAGCGCCACGCAGGCGATTGAATTTTTCCGCAATCCGGAAAGCGATTCAGGAGAAACGTTGTGTTTTTTCAACACTGCGTTTATTTTCGGTTTTATTATTTCCGAAACCCCGGCAAAAATTACATTCTGGTTTCCGGTTAAAATAAAATGGCCGTCAGTAATTTGAGCTACATCCCGCAGGGCATCTTTCATTTTCTTACCGTTTGAGTTTTTCACACGGCCGCCCTCCACAAAACAGGTAAGGTGCCATTTGTTGTCGGTTCCTTTTTTCCAGCCGTAACTGTCGCCGGTATGTGTAATTTTGAATGGCCGTGCCTTTCCCGGCGAATAACCGAGGTATTTTTCCAGTTCAGTTTGAAACCAGTCCAGCCCGAGACGGTCGATGGTATATTTAAGGCGGGCCACTTTGCGGTCTTTGCGGTTTCCCTTGTCGCGCTGAACAGCCACTACTTTTTCGGCTACGTCCACCACCTGTTCCGGTTTGCAGAACCCGATTACATCTCCTGCGCGGGGGTACGTTTCGGGAATGCCAAAGGTTGATCCCAATCCGCCGCCCACCACCACGTTATAGCCTGCAATTTTCCCTTTTTCAATGATGGCGATAAATCCCAAATCCTGCGAAAAAACATCACAATCGTTGCTGGGCGGAATAATGATTCCGATTTTGAATTTGCGTGGCAGGTAGCGGTCGCCGTAAAATGGCTCCACCGTTTTACTGCCGGCCACTAACTTTTTGTCGAGCCAGATTTCGTGATAGGCTTTTGTTTCGGGCAAAAAGTGGCTGCCAATTTTTTTGGCCAGATCAATAACCTCCGGGTGAAACGGCGATTCGGCCGGATTGGCGTGACACATTACATTCCGGTTTACATCGCCGCAAGCCGAAATGGTATCCAGCAAACTTTCGTTGATTTTATGAATGGTGGATTTCAGGTTTTTCTTCAGCACACCGTGCAACTGAAAAGTCTGGCGGGTAGTCAGTTTCAACGATACGTTGGCGTATTTATCAGCCAGGGAATCCATATTCAGCCACTGTTCCGGAGTTACCATTCCGCCAGGCATGCGCACCCTGATTAAAAACGAATACTCCGGTTCCAGCTTTTGCAATTTCCGTTCCTTGTCCAAATCGCGGTTGGATTGCTGGTAGATGCCGTGAAACTTGGAAATTTGCGTATCGTTAGAGGCAATTGCGCCGGTAACCGGGTCGGCCAGACTTTCCGTTAAAGTTCCGCGCAAAAAGTTGCTGTCGTGTTTTATTTTTTCTACTTCCGAAAGTGTTTGCCAGTCAATTGTTTCGCTCATAATTTCAATGTTTTGATTTAATACACATCCACCTGGTAACGTTTTTCGCGTTTCAGGTTTTTCAGGTATTTTTCAGCCTGTTCTTCACTAATTCCCCCTTGGGTGCGAATGATGTCCAGCAGGGTTTTATTCACATCTTTTGCCAGGTTTCGCCGGTCGCCGCACAGGTAAACGACAGCGCCGTTTTCAATCCATTCAAAAATCTCCTTTTGATTTTCAATTAATTTGTGCTGCACATAAACTTTCTCTGTCTGGTCGCGTGAAAAAGCAACTTCCATTCTTTCCAGATGTTTTTTCTCTCTCAATTTCAGCCATTCGGCCTGGTACAGAAAGTCGGAATTAAACCTGCGGTCGCCAAAAAACAGCCAGGTATTTCCGGTTATTCCCAGGCTTTCGCGATGCTGCATAAATGCCCGGTAAGGCGCAATTCCTGTCCCCGCTCCCACCATAATCATTTTGGCGCCGTTTGCCGGCAACCTGAAACCGGGGTTCTTTTCAATGTAAACCGGAATTTCATCTTCAATATCAATTTCACCAGCCAGGTTTGAAGAACATGCCCCTGTGCGCTTCCGGTTTTTCTTTTCGAAATTCACTACCGAAACCGTAATGTGGACCTCCTCGCCCACCCGTTCCATGCTTGAAGAAATGGAGTACAACCGCGGAGGCAGAGGCCGCAGAATATCCAGCAGCTTGTTTACATTCCAGTTAAAAGGAAAATCCTCCAGCAGGTCGAGCAAATCGCTTCCATACAGGTATTCATCCAGTTTTTTATCGTCATCCAGCAGTTTTTTAAGATTCTCGTTTTTGGTTTGTTCATAATACTTCTTCAACATATCGAAAGTTACCACGGTAACCTCGAAACGATAGGTGAGCGCATGGAGAACTGAAACTTCGTCTTCCTCGCTGAACACAACCTTTTTCTCCGGATCGAAGCCAGCTTTCTGAATAATTTGCTCAACCAGTTCGGGCGGATTTTTAGTAAAAATACATAAGGAATCTCCCGGTTCGTATGTCAAACCTGAACCTTCAAGAGAAAGTTCAAGGTGATAAACTTCCTTATCCGAATCGCGGCCTGTAATCCTGACTTTATCAAGAACCGTCGCATGAAAAGGATTCTTTTTTGAAAATTCCTCTGCCGGGGTTTCGGTCATCCGATCGGCTGCCGGCGCACCGGATTCCGCTTCAAATGCGGGCGCTGTTTGGGCCGGGGTCAAATTCAGCAGAAGATTGTTCATCCAGACCTCGGCAGGAACTTCATAGTTTAAATCGCACTTTACCAGCGGTGTTACAGGGAATGCGCCGCTTTTTTTAATGGCGTTATAAATTTCCTCACCTGCCTGGCAAAAATTCCGGTACGATTTATCGCCCAGTGCGAGCACCGAAAAATGCAAATTCTCGAGCTTCGAAAGCCGTTTTCCGGTTACAAACTTGTGAAAATCCTCTGCCATATCAGGCGGTTCGCCCTCGCCGTGAGTGCTGACAATAACCGCCACATTTTCTTCTTCCTTTAGTTTCCTTGGGTCGTAATCGTACATATTAAGCAGGTTCACCGCAACATTTTTAAACAAAGCCTTTTCCTTTAGTTTTTTGGCCAGTTCGCTGGCATTGCCTGTTTCGGTACCGTACAAAATGGTAAGATTGGCAACCGCAGCGTTCACAACGGTTTCTGCTGCTGAAAATTCTGCCTGTACAGCTCTGCCGTTCATTCCTGCCAGCCGGCCCTCCAAAAACCCGTTCAACCAGGTAATTTGCTCGGATGTTACCTCTTTAACCAATTCATTTAAAGCAATTTTCTGCTTATCAGTTAATGGATTCGATTTACTACTCATTTTTATTATTATGATAATTATCTGTTAAAAATTCACTTATTTTATTTCGAAGCCGAATGGATTCATACACATCTTTGCCATTGGAACTTACTGCAACCGACATGTTTCCGTTGCTGTAAATGGCCGGCGAAACAAACTGGCATAGCGCGGGTTTGTCGTGAATGTTAACCAGAACGCCGGCTTCGCGGCAGTCGGCTACAATTTGCCGGTCGAGCGTTTCGTTGTTGGTGAACGAATAAAGCATCAGGTAACCTTTCAGAAATTTTTTATGGTAAGGTTTTTCGAAAAAGGTTACCCCGCTTTGTTTAATCTCCAAACATACTTCCCTGGCCAAAATTTCCACTTCGGCGCCAAACCGCTTCAAAATCTGCAGTTTTTTCAAAGCGCTTTGGTCCCCTCCCACTATCAGTATTTTTTCGCCTGAAATATTGATGGCTATGGGCAAAAAATTTTTCTTCATACTTTTAAAATCAAAAAGGCCCTTCCGCTTTTTGCAGAAGGGCCTCAGGCCTTATTTAAAATATTACGCTGTTTAAACATCCCAAACCCTCTGCACAAAAAAAACGTTGCAACACATACACATCATACATGCCATCCGGTTCATCAATTTGTCAGAAGAATTCTTTATCATCTTTAAAACTATTTATGTGACTTTTATCACAAAACGCTGGTGCAAATGTAAACGAATATTTCAAAAATCAAATACCTTTTTGTCTTTTTTAAACAGAATTTAATTTTTTAATTTTAAAAAAGTTGAATTAAGATTGTTTTTTACATTTGCAATCACTGAATAAAAAACAATTTAATATGAAACGAATTATTTTCTTTCCCGCATTATTTCTACTCTCACTCCTGTTCCCCACCCTGATTTTCGCGCAGAATTTGAACATAGACAATTATTTCGCGTGGTGTATTGTGCCGTTCGACAACCAAAACCGCACACCCGAGCAACGAATTGAAATGTTGAAAAACCTGGGGTTCAATTCGTATGCCTACGACTGGCGTGCGGAACATCTGCCCGAAATGGCCAAAGAAATAAACCTGGCAAAGGAAGGCGGGATTAAAATGAATGCCGTGTGGATGTGGCTGGACCAGAACGACGCTCCCGGAAACCTCTCGGAAAATAACCAAAAAGTGATGGAGGTGCTTGAAGAAACCGGGCTGCAAACTCAGATTTGGGTGAGTTTCCCTGAAAATTATTTTGATGATTTAAACCAACAACAGCGGCTGGAAAAGGCTGTAAAAATGATTGGCTACGTGAATAGCGAAGCCCGGAAACTGAATTGCACAGTGGGTTTGTACAATCATGGCGGCTGGTTTGGCCGGCCCGAAAATCTGGTTAAAATTTGTGAAGCGCTGCCCGGGCAAGAAGTGGGAATCATTTTCAATTTTCACCATGCACACGATATGATTGATAAATTTAGAGAACTGATAAAACTGATGCAACCGCACCTTTGGGCGGTGAACCTGAATGGCATGAATCCCGGTGGCCCGAAAATTCTGCCCATTGGAAGCGGCGAAAAAGAGGCTGAAATGCTGGCCATTTTAAAAGCCGCCGGATATACCGGACCGTTTGGCATTCTGGGCCATGTGGAAGACGCCGATGTGGAACTAATTCTGAAAAAAAACATGGAAGGTTTGAAGGAAGTTTTGAAAAAAATAAAAAAATAAATTCCTATTTTTAAAGCCTTAAAACCAAAAAGCAACAATTGAACGGAAAACCGGAAATAACGCTCAGCACTGCCACACACCGCGAAACAGCGGTAGTTAAAGTTGAATTTGCATACAACCGCGAACTGATTGACGCCTTGAAAGCCCGCACCAACGCCCGCTGGAGCGCCAACATGAATTGCTGGTATATTCCAAAAGATAAATTTGACCTGGGTAAATTTTTTACGGCCATGAGACCGCTGGCATGGATCGATTATTCGGCGGTGAAAAATAATTCAGAAAAAATTGAAGAAGAGAAACACCCCCGGCCAAAAAAATTAAACCGGAATAAAAATATCATTCTGCCCAAAGGTTATATGGAAAAATTGGAACAAGAGCGGTACGGCGAAAATACCATTAAAATTTACACCCATTATTTTAAAGATTTTGTAGCTGAATTTTCAAACAGGGAATTGCCAAAAATTACCAAAGATGAAATTAACGCCTATATTTTACGCTTGATACAGGAGAAGGACATTTCGCCTTCGCAACAAAATCAGCGGATTAACTCGATTAAATTTTACTACGAAAAAGTATTGGGAAGAAAAAGTGAATACTATGATATTGGCAGGCCGCGCAAAGAGCGAAAACTTCCTGATGTATTAAGTAAAGAGGAAATAGCTGCCATGATTAAATCGACTGAAAATAAAAAACACAAATGCCTTATTGCAGTTATTTATTCGTGCGGTTTACGCAGAAGCGAAGCGGTAAATTTAAAAACTGAAGAAATAGACCTGAAGCGAATGCAGGTGAAAATAAGAGGCGGTAAAGGCAAAAAAGACCGTTATGTGCCGCTTGCTAAAAAAACCCTTGTATATTTGAACGAGTATTACAAGAACGACGAACCAAAAATTTTTGTTTTTGAAGTGAAGCCGGGAAGAAAATACAGCGCCACCAGTGTTTACAATGTCATAAAAAAAACGGCCAAAAATGCAGGTGTTCAGAAACGTGTTTATCCGCATATCCTGAGACACAGTTTTGCTACCCATAATCTGGAACAAGGAATGGATTTAAGGTTTATACAGGAATTACTTGGACACGAAAGTTCGAAAACAACAGAAATTTACACACACGTTTCGCAAAAAGACCTGCAAAAATTCAAGAACCCGTTTGATGATGCTTTTTTTGATGATGGATAGCTGATGTAACTATTTTTCTCCGATATGGAGGAATATATTCACATTCGAGGTAAAATGATAACTGAAATATATTCACATATGAACTTACAACAACGTTAGCCACAATTTTAACGTCCGCCAAGTCCATCACGTCAAGACAAAAAGGAATTCATTGAAAGATTTATTAATCCTAAATGCTTAAAATATTCATGGAAAATAATGAATTGAATGAAGTTGAAAAGAAAATATTATTTCAAATAGAAGATGGATATGATACAAAAAAAGCTTTAGAGAAAAATAATCTTAAAATAACCCCGTCTAAAATAAAGGAGATTTTGACTAAATTTATAGAATTAAAATTAATCGATTCAGACCCTTACAAAGACAAAGACTTGGAAATTTACTTAAAATTAAAAACAAAAAAAGAGAAAGAGAAATTCAAGAAAAAAAACCCTCCCTCTTTTTTTCTGACAGAAAAAGGAAGAAAAATCCTTGGAACAAGTTTGTTCTAAAAACTTATTCATTCATTCTAAATTTGGTTGTTTTTCCTTCTCCACTAATAAACATAAATTGGGAATGTTTTTCATGTGTTCCTCTATAAGTGCTCGGCCCATGAGCACGAATTCTTTCATTTGGACTTGAGTGTTCAGCATATGCCTTTAACACTTCTCGATAAAATTCTTTCATAACTAAAAATTTTAAAAATTAAACAAAAAACAATTAAACAAGAAAATACTAGGACTTTTGTCTGAGCAAGATGTACCAACAAATGAAACGCACTAACAGATTATGCTGAACACCATTTCAGTGAGGGTTTGAAACTTGCAGGGCTCATTTCTTTTTAGAAAGAGATAAATCAAAATGCTTTTCAATAGAACTGTTAATTTTAATTCTGCTCAGAGAAGTATCAAATCTTAGAATCAAAAAATCCTTTTCCGAATCAACAAAGATATGCGCTTTAATTTTTTCATTTGCATATAAAAAAAGATAATCTTCTTCTCCCAAAGTAGCCAATAATTTATCATCAACCTCTTTTGAATTAAAGCCTAAATCCTTCAACAGAAAAATTAGTTGTTTTTCAGTTCCTTCGACAGTTCCCCCAATTATCTCAATCCTAAAACTATCAATCCTTCCAGTAGAATAACTTTCACTTGAAATACCTTTAACTAAAGGTTTTTTCATTTAAAATAATCCTCCTTACAAATCAGTAATCCTATTCGATTTAGAATACCCCGAATGCTTTTCTCCACCATTTTGATAACCTGCAGTAGTTTTACCAATAATCGGATTTATATAAACCTTTACCGTATCATTTCCATTAAACTCGGGTAGAACTATCTCGATAGTTCCATCCCTTTTTACAAAATTTTTACCTTCCATAACTAAAAATTTTAAAAATTAAACAATCACAATATCGCTGTAAACTTACAAAGAAATTTCTACAAAAACAAATCTAAATTATTGACAATCAAGAAGTTATTAAAAAAATTTAATGAATATAATTTTAGCCTAATCCTCTAAAAAAGAAAATAGATTAAATTGAGAATTCTTATGTCCTTTCAAACCAATCATTTGAAGGAAGAAAAGAGTAAATTTTTCATAGGCAAAAATTTTCATTATTGCTCTAAAAATAATCAAAATATTTCATAACAATGTTTCCGAAATGTTAAAATAGTCTCAAAAATTTAAATAATTATGAAAATCAAAATCTGTCCAAAATGTGGAAGCACAGAATTTGAAAGTTTCGGACATTATTCCGCTCCAAAACTTTTAAGATGTAAAAGTTGTGGTTTCGAAAATGAAATATTTCCCGAAATAGAAAAATCTAAACTTGAGAAATTAAAAAAAGATTTAGTTCAAAATAGCATCAGAAATAAAAAGATAGGCAAAAAACTCCGCAATAATCCAAAATATTAAAAATTTCCAGCCCCATTTTCTAACACTTAAAATTACAATGATTAAAATTATCAAGGCGACAAAACCCAAGATTACTGCCTGAGATTTCTCAATAGAAAGTAAGTTCATAAATTCAAGATTTAAAGATTAATCCCTAAATTTACAAAAAACAATCTCTGACTTAAAAGAAAAAACTGTGGCTAACATTGTATATAAAACATTGCTCGGAAACTGCAAAACTTAAACTGAAAATTATTTAATCTGCGTCTTAGAAACCAGAAAGGGCATTTCATCAAAGACGCAACGTTTCATATACTTAACCGTTACCGCAAATGGTAAATTTAAACTATGATACTTTTATTATAATATCCAGACTTAATGAATAATAACAACTATCATCAAAAGAAATATAAAAACTTCAAAGTCACTTTGGCAAAAGTTTCAATATTTTCTGTACTTGTACTGATTTTATTAATAATCCCTTCAGAAATTTGGGCGCAAAATACTAATAACATTTATTCCAATGCATCGCTCGCTGAGAAGATTTATTTACAACTCGACGGGAAAGTATATGCAAGTGGTAACATAATCTGGTTTAAGAGCATTGTCACCAGCGCTTACACACATTTCCCCTCAAAATTGAGCA
>JAHYIT010000108.1 GCA_019429205.1 Mariniphaga sp.
ATTGTAAAAAATAAATACTGTTAAAATACTACATGATAGTTTATTAAAAATATTTAAAGAAAAATAATGAGGATATGATGAGGTAAAATAAAAGCTTCACCACCCTTAGAGAAGCAGTAGTGAGGCAAGTAATTTTATTTTGATACATGAATAACGGAAATTTGAAAAACAACTGAAATAAAATATGAACTATGAAAAGATTATCAATTTTTTTCCTTCTCTTTTTGTCGGTTACGCTTTTATGGGCACAGCAACAGGTTGTGGTCACAGGCAAGGTAACCGATAATCAAAACCTGGGGCTTCCGGGTGTAACCATTCTGGTAAAAGGAACTCAAACAGGAACAATTACTAATTTCGACGGGGATTATTCCATTGAAGTTCCATCTAATGCCACACTGGTTTTTAGCTACATTGGATTTCTCACAGAGGAAATAGCAGTTGAAGGTTCAACTACCATTAATGTGGAAATGAAAGAAGACATCATCGGTCTTGAGGAGATTGTGGTTGTGGGTTATGGCGAATTAAGGGTCAGAGACCTTACTTCTTCCATAGTAACTGTGAATTCTGAGGAACTTGTAAAAACACCTTCCGGGCAGGCTATGCAGGCCTTGCAGGGAAAAGTTGCCGGTGTGCAAATTGTTAGCGCCGGTTCTCCGGGCGGTGAGCCTACGGTAAGAATTCGCGGGATTGGATCATACCCAACCAGCAGTAATTCATCGCCATTGTATGTGGTTGACGGAATGTATTTCGACAACATCGATTTCCTGAATCCATCCGACATTGAATCACTTTCCGTACTGAAAGATGCCTCTGCTTCGGCTATTTATGGCGTAAGGGCTGCAAATGGTGTAGTTCTTATTACTACCAAAAAAGGTGCACTGAATACCAAATCGACCATAACCTACGAAGGTTACATTGGTATGCAGGTACCGCAAAATGTATTGCAAATGGCCAATGCCGAACAATTTTCAAACTACATTAACCAAACCGGTTCGGCAGCCGATATTAGTTTTATTGAAAATGCCATGCAGCGTTACGGAAGAAGCCGGGTAAACCCGAATGTTCCCAATGTAAATACTGACTGGTATGCTGAAATTATGAAACCGTATGCACAACAGCAAAACCATTCGTTATCCATTTTGGGCGGAACAGACAAAACCTCCTATTCTCTTGGTATTAGTTATTTTGAGCAGGACGGTTTGCTGGAAGGGGACAATTCATTTAACCGGTTAAATTTAAGGACCAAACTCGATCATCAGGCCAACAACTGGCTTAAAGCCGGAGTTAATTTTAACCTGAGTAACGGAACCAGATATATTGCAAGCGATGCTGCCTGGTTTAGCGCTTACCATGCCGTACCTATTCTGCCGGTTTACGATGAGCAGAACTACGAACAACTACTGAATGACGAAGTGGCAAATCCAAGTCGTTATTCAAGTGCACAGCTTATAGGTTACCGCGGTTCGCAAAACCCATTCCTTAGTCTGCAGTTTAACGAAAACAGGCAGGATATACGAAAAGCGCTAGCCGGGATTTATACCGAAGTGGATTTTATTCAGGATAAACTGAAATTTAGAACCAATTATAATGTATCCATGATGTTTATTAAAGGAAGGAATGTTGGATTGCCTTATTATATTACCAATTCAACCAACAGGCTCCTTTCGTCCATTTCGTCTTCACGTGCTACCGAGATCAATCAGTTTATTGACAATACACTTACCTATACCGGAAGTTTTGACCGCCATAATTTAACAGCTATGGTGGGTACTTCATACCGCGACGAATGGTATGATTCTTTAAGCGGTTATGCAGAAGATATTCCCTTGAATGAGAATGCATGGTATATCGGTCAGTCCCGGTCTGAAGCCTCAAAACAAGTGTTTGATGGTGCATCAAGGTTATATGGCATTTCCTATTTCGGACGTATTTCTTATAACTTTATGAACAGATACATTGCCTATGTAACTCTTCGGCAGGAAGGAACCTCAAAATACCAGGAAAAATGGGGTACATTCCCTGCATTTGGTTTAGGCTGGGTTGTTTCTGAGGAAAACTTTTTCCAGGGTGTTACCCTTATCGACTACCTCAAATTAAGAGGGGGTTGGGGAAAATTAGGAAATGATAAAATTGCAAGGCAGGACGGAGCCAGCACCACCAATCCGGTTTTCCTGGCCATTGACGATCAGCAAATAGATGGCTCGGTAACCATAAATACTTTTGGATACCTGGGATGGGAAACCGTAACAGGCACCAATATTGGTGTAACTGCCGAACTGTTTGACGGACATTTAAGTCTTGAAGCGGACTATTATATACGGGACACTGAAAATGCTGCGATTCCGGTTAGCCTCAAACTTCAGTCAGGAAGTGTACTGAGAAATGTGGGAACCATCCGGAACCAGGGGTTTGAGATGGTGTTGAACTGGAGAAACAAAATCTCGAACGATTTCAGTTACAACGTTGGTGTCAATTTTTCAACACTGAAAAATGAAGTAACCGATCTTTATGGTCAGTCCTATCTAAATGCCGGTTCAGCCGAATTCCGTCAAAGATCGCAGGTTGGAGAACCATTGTTTTCTTTCTATGGGTACGAAGTTGAAGGCGTTTACCAAACTCAGGCGGAAATTGACAGTGACCCGATTGCTTCGGCAAACGGACTGGTTCCGGGCGATTTTAAATTCAGGGATCAGGATGGCAACGATGTGCTTGACGATGACGACAAAGTATTTTTAGGCTCGTACATTCCTACTTTTAATTATGGGGGTTCTTTAGGTCTGGCTTATAAGAATATTGAATTCAGCATGAATATTATGGGACAATCCGGAAACAAGATTCTGAACCGAAAACGGGGAGAAATTATATGGACCAACGATACCAATATTGATGCCGATTTGGCCAACAATTTATGGAACGGTGAGGGCACTTCCAACAAATACACATCGGCTTCAGGCTTGCGACGGGGCTGGAATCAGAATTTCAGCGATTATCTGGTAGAAGACGGTGCATTTTTCAGAATACAAAATGCACAGTTGGCCTATAATTTAAAAGGCTCCGAACTGTTTGGCGAAGGAATGCCCGATGCCAGAGTTACTTTAACTGCCGAAAGGCCATTGACACTGTTTAAATACAACGGATTCAATCCGGAAATCCCGAATGGTATCGACCGCCAGTTTTATCCGGTTCCCGCAGTTTTTACGGTAGGCCTTAATCTTAAATTCTAAAAATGAAAAAAATGAAAAGAATAAAGATATTCAAAATCAGTTTGCCTGTTTTTATCACAGGGCTTTTAATGGTAGCTTTTTCAGGATGTACCGACAAGCTCGATGCACCTTTTGAAAATGTATCATTTACAAGTGATGTCAATTATGAAATTGGCGAAAATATGATACTTCCGCTGTTGGGAGCTTACCACGGATTATATACCCGTGGATGGGAAGAACCTGTAACTTTGGGAGTTCGTGGCGATGATGTAAATGCCGCCGGCGACCAGGTTCCTATGCAGGAACAGGATGAGTTCAAATATTTTCCGAGTCACTGGAACCTCAATGCATTGTGGCAGGGACATTACAATGACATCATCCGGGCTTTTTCTGCCATGGAAGAGATTGAAAAATACCGTCCTGCTGCCAATAACGATGCACTTGCAAACCAATATATTGCTGAATGCAGGGTAATCAGAGCCTTTCTCTATCTTAATTTGTCCCGGGCTTTTGGGGGCTGTATCATTATTGACGAAATGGATAATATTCAGAATACACCTCTCAGCCAAAAACCGGAGGTCATGCAATATATTATAGATGAAATGGCTGAAGTCATTCCTCAGCTTCCCGATATGAATCCGAATAAACGAAACGATATACGGGGCGGTGTTACCCGATACACTGCTTATGCTATTCAGGCTTTGGCCTACCAGGAAATGGAAAATTACCAGGGAGTGGCAGATGCGACCTCAGCAATCATCAGTTCAGGTGAATATGAACTGGCCGGTGATTTTTACCACCTGTTTAAAAAGGCCGGGAAACTGGATGATGAAATCATTCTTGAATTTCAGTTTTCTGACTTTAACCAGGGAGAAGGCGACCGCTTTGGGCATTTGTTTGCACCATTCGGAATTGGCGGCTGGACGCCAAAAGTGTCAGGTGCAGGAGCCGGCTGGGGGTTTTATGAGCCTACCATAAAATACATCAAATTTATGCTCGACAGGGGAGAAACTGTGCGACTCGAAACCACAGTGGTATTTACTCCCGACGGCATAACACAGGTTCAAAATGAATACGGTTCAGTTCCTGAATGGATTACCAACACCAACCGCGAAGGCGATATCTTCAACAACAATGCCCGCCTCAATTTTGCCAGCGGCAAGTTTGTACAACCTTCAACTGAACTGATTCCCGGCAGGACAGGTTTCGGAAGCAACAAAAACCTGATTGTTATCCGGTATTCCGAAATGTTGCTGATGTATGCCGAAGCCCTTACACGTGGAGCATCAGGCAGTGCCTCTTTAACCGCAGATCAGGCAGTGAACCTGGTTCGTGCACGGGCCGGACTCACCAATCTGGCCAACGTGACAACCCAACAGGTTCTGGATGAAAAATTTGCGGAACTGGCCACCGAATGGGGTATTCGTTATTACGATATGATAAGGACTGAAAATACATCAGAACTGAGCCACGAAGGCAAAACGTTTACCATGGATAAAGCCTATTTCCCATTTCCGGCTGACCAGGTAGCTGAATTACCACAATTAGCTGAAGGAGTTAACTAAAAAATGAATGAGATGAAAACCATAAACAGAATACTATTTTTTGTACTGGTCGTTTTTATGGCCGGTGCTTGTACTCAAAATTATATTGATGACATATCGAAAGTGGAACCCGGTCCTGATGAAACAGCACCACAGGTAACTGTAAAGTTTCCGCCTGAAGGATACGAGCTTCAGACCAATGCTGCCGTTGCTTCAATTAACATTGATTTTGAAGTACGCGACGACATTGAAATTGAATCAGTTTCAGTAGCTGTTAACGGAACTGAAATAGCCGGGTTCAATGATTTTCTGGACTATCGTGTGTTTAAAAAACAATACACTTTCGATAATGTAACTACGGGCAGCCATGTGCTTTCTGTTACTGCCACCGATTTGGAAGGAAAATCTACCACAAAAAATGTGAATTTTTCCAAAGCTCCACCTTATGTTCCGGTTTATGCAGGCGAAGTATTTTATATGCCGTTTAACAGTGAATTCAGAGAAATGAATAACCTACAACTGGCAACAACAGTTGGATCGCCTTCATTCGGAGATGGAATTCAGGGTGGAAAAGCATACAGAGGCGCTGCAGATTCCTATCTGACTTTTCCGGCAGGTATTCTGCAGGGATCATCTGAAGTGAGCGCCAGTTTCTGGATGAAAATTAATGATTCAGCAGACCGGGCTGGTATTTTGGTGGTAACACCACCTTCCGAAAGCAATAATGATCGGACCAAAGGTTTCCGGTTTTTCCGCGAAGCAAGCAACGGGGGTGCAACCCAACGTTTTAAACTGAATGTTGGAAACGGATCTGCCGATACCTGGGTGGATGGCGGCGCAGATGCCGATGTTATACCAAATACCGGTGAATGGGTGCATTTTGCATTTTCCGTTTCAAATACTGAAGCCATTGTTTACATCAATGGTGAAGCAGTAAAACAAAGTCCATTCAGTGGCATCGACTGGACCGGCACTGAAGTGATTTCAATCATGTCAGGCAGCCCGAACTGGACCGGCTGGAACCATTTTTCCGATGGAAGTATGATAGATGAACTGCGTATTTTCAACAAAGCCCTGTCTCAAAATGAAATCCGTTCAATTATGGTGAAAGAAATGGCCATTTTCCACATGGATTTTAATGGCGATTTTGAAGATGTGATTTCCGGGAATGAAGCTACAGTTGTTGGTTCACCCGGTTTTGAATACGGAGGTGGAGTTTCAGGCGACGCATACAAGGGAGCTGCCGATTCCTATTTGTCCTTCCCGGCAGAAATATTAAAAGGATCTCCCGAAATGAGCGCCAGCTTCTGGATGAAAGTTAATAATTCCATGGACAGGGCAGGAATTCTGGTGGTGACGCCACCATCCGAAAGCAATAACGACCGCACAAAAGGATTCCGGTTTTTCCGCGAAGCAAGCAATGCAGGTGCCACCCAGCGTTTCAAACTTAATGTGGGTAACGGCACTGCCGACACCTGGGTAGATGGCGGCGCAGATGCTGACGTTACGCCCAACACAGGCGAATGGGTACACTTTGCTTTTTCTGTTTCAACTTCAGAAGCTTTGGTTTATATAAATGGTGAAGTCGCAAAGCAAGGAGCATTTAGTGGAATAGACTGGACAGGTTGCGAACAGATTTCAATCATGTCCGGCAGTCCGAACTGGACTGGGTGGAACCATTTCTCAGATGGAAGTTTGCTGGACGAATTGTATCTTTTCAACAGACCACTTTCGCAGGAAGATGTTCAAGCCATGATGAATGCAGAACTATAATTAGTTTTCAGTATTTTATGGCCAGTTTAGTTTAGTTAGTTTCATTTAGCAGGTTGAAAGGCTGTCTGGCAAAGGTTAAGGCAGCCTTTCTTTTTAAAAATTATCATGAAAAATTATATTCTGATTGGTCTGTTGCTTTTTGCGGCAGCATGTTCCAATCCAAAACAAAATAAAAGTTCTGAAGAAACAAAGAGTGTTGTATCTCTCACCGACGAACAACTGCTCGATTCGGTACAATACCGCTATTTTCAGTACTTCTGGGATGGCGCCGAACCCAACTCCGGGATGGCCCGCGAGCGGTTTCATGCCGATGGGGTTTATTTGCAAAACGATAAACACATTGTAACCACCGGCGGAACCGGATTTGGCCTCATGGCGATTCTTGTGGGAATTGAACGGGAATTTATCACTCGCGAACAGGGGCTGGAAAGATTCCAGCACATCGTGAATTTTCTGGAAAAAGCCGACCGCTTTCATGGTGTTTGGCCCCACTGGCTCAACGGAGAAACCGGAAAAGTGAAACCATTCAGCAGAAATGACGACGGCGGCGATTTGGTGGAAACTTCATTCCTCGTACAGGGACTGCTGGCGGTAAAAGAATATTTTAAAAGCGGAAATGCCGAAGAACAGCAACTGTCGGCCAAAATTGAACAACTTTGGCGCGAAGTGGAATGGGACTGGTACACCCGAGGCGAAAACGCACTTTACTGGCACTGGTCGCCCAATGTGGGCTGGGAAATGAACCACAAAATTACGGGCTACAACGAATGTCTGATAACTTATATTCTGGCGGCATCTTCGCCCACACATCCTGTTAAACCGGGAGTTTACCACGAAGGCTGGGCCCTGAACGGAGACATTTCGGTGGAAAACACCACCTGGGGCCACACACTTCGTTTAAAACATCACGCCGATCCGGAAAAAGGCGGTCCGATGTTTTGGGCGCATTATTCCTACCTCGGCCTCGACCCGCGCGGATTAACCGATCAATATGCCGATTACTGGAAGCTGAACATTGCCCATACTATGATAAATCGGCAACATTGCATCGAAAATCCACACGGTTACAAAGGTTACGGAGAAAACTGCTGGGGACTCACATCCAGTTATACCGTTCCCGGTGCTGCACAATATTTCAGGGGGCAAACCGATGAAAAACCGCAAACCGGGAATTCCGGACAAACGGGTTATGCCGGGCACAGGCCCTCATTCGATTTGAGCGTCATTGCTCCCACCGCAGCGCTCTCTTCGTTTCCGTATGCACCTAAAGAAGTCATGCCGGTTATCCGTCATTTTTATGAAAATCTGGGCGATAATATCTGGGGCGAATATGGATTCTACGATGCCTTCAGCGAAGAATACGAGTGGTATCCGCAACGTTACCTGGCCATTGACCAGGGTCCGGTTCCGGTGATGATTGAAAACCACCGATCCGGATTGTTGTGGGATTTGTTCATGCAGAATGAAGATGTCCAAAATGGGTTAAAAAAACTGGGATTCGAAAGTCCGCATTTCAATTAAATTCAATACAATGAAAAAATTAAATTTTCTTTTCGTACTGTTTTTCCTGACATGTTTTTCAGGAATTACCCTCGCACAAGGTATTGGTTATTTTGAAACCGAAGGTTACACCCGGTTGTTCAACGGAGAAAATCTTGATGGCTGGAAAATCCCGGAAGGGGATAACGGTCACTGGTCGGTTATCGACGGTGTGATTGACTATGATGCACTTTCTGAGGCCACAGGTGATAAAAACCTTTGGACCGAAAAAGAATACAAAGATTTTGTACTTCATGTGGAATGGCGGTTCAAAGGCTACGGCGACCACCTTTTTCCGTTGCCCACCATTTTGCCAAACGGCGAATATCTGCGCGATGAAAACGGTGATATCATCGAGCCATTGGGACCGAATTCAGATTCCGGCATTTTACTTAAAGGTGTGGGGCAAACAAACCTTTGGTGCTGGTCGGTTGGTTCAGGCGAATTGTGGTCGGTACGAAACGACCGTTCTTTACCGGCAGAAGTACGCGCAGCTGCGGTTCCTTCCGAAAATGCCGACAAACCGGTTGGGCAATGGAATGCTTTGGATATTACAGTAAAAGGCAATCGAATTACAGTGGTTAACAACGGTATTGTAGTCATCGACAACGCACTTTATCCCGGCCTGGAGGTAACAGGGCCTTTGGGATTGCAGCACCACGGCGGAATAAATCCCGAAACCGGAAAACTCAGGGGAGCTTCCAGCCTGGTGCAGTTTCGCAACATTTGGATTAAAAAATTGTAACCCATGCTTAACCCACTAAATAACAATTAATAAGGTCATTCTGAACTTGTTTCAGAATCTGTTCCGGTTAGGCAGGTTCTCATTAGAAGACGCGAAAAATATTGAAAATAAGAAAAATGAAGTGGTTTTTAATTTTTGGGATTATATTGCTGTTTCCTTTTGCAGGTCAGGCGCAGGAAGTATTTTTCTTTACCGAAGGAACCGACAATACATTTTACGATCAGGGACTTGTGAACGTGGGAAGCATGGGGGAGAGCATTTTCGAACATACCCACCCGCCAGGGCTGCCGCAATATAATGAAAAGGTGCCCTGTTCAACCACTGCTTATAAAGGTTCCACCTCGCTGAAATTCAACTACACTTCGGCTGAAAACGGCAACTGGCGGGTAACCATTTACCGGTACGACTGGTCAACTGCAGATATTTCCGGGTTGGATTCGCTGTCATTTTTTCTTTATTCTGAAAATGAATTCCCTGTTTCAGCATTTCCTTTGATTGGTTTCCGGGCAGTAAATAAAAGCGGCTCAAACGATGTGAATTCACAACTTTTCCCCTTGGAAAATTACAACGAAGATATTCCGTCCGGTGAATGGGTAAAAGTGAAATTCCCCCTTTCCGTGCTTTTTAATGACAGCGCAAGCAGTGACCTCGATTTCACCAGGGTGAAAGGCATCATTTTCAACCAGTCGGAAAACAATGGAACTTCGCGGCTGATTTTGGTCGATGAAATTTCAGCATTTAGAAGTATTTCTGAAATTCCTGCTGTGGAAAATCTTTTGGCCAGTGGTTACGACAGCCACGCCGAATTGAACTGGGATTTCCCCATGGAAGATTTGGTTTACCGGATTTATGCCTCATTCGATGACGGAGAAAACTTTGAACTCCGTGCCGAAACGTCCGAAAACGTTTACCTCGATTTTGTTCCCGAACAGGCACGAAACAGCGAAGTGTTTTACCGCGTGGTTTCCACATTCCAGGGAAATGAATCGGAACCGGTTGAAGCATCTGCTCAAATCAGGGATTTTTCTGATGATGAACTAATGGACTTGGTACAACGTTATTCGTTCCGTTATTTTTGGGAAGGGGCCCACCAGGCAACCGGAATGGCGCTGGAACGTTCCAACGGAAACGGCCGCACTGCCGCTTCGGGCGCCACGGGAATGGGACTGATGGCGATGATTGCGGCCCACGAACGGGAATACAAACCGCAGGAAGAAATTAAAGACCGGGTTCTGAAAATCCTGGAGTTTCTGGAAAACTGCGAACGCCACCACGGCGCCTGGTCACATTGGTACAACGCCGACACCTACCAAACGCAGCCATTTTCTACTGATGACGATGGAGGCGACATTGTGGAAACGTCGTTTGTAGCACAGGGATTGATTGCCCTGAAAAACTATTTTTCCGAAGCCGATGCCAAATCAGTACAGATTCGTGAAATGGCTGACAGGCTTTGGCGCGGCATCGACTGGGACTGGTACCGCAACGGGCAAAATGTGCTGTTCTGGCACTGGTCGCCCAACTTCAACTTTCAGAAAAACATGAAAGTAACCGGCTGGAATGAAAGCCTGGTAACTTATGTTATGGCTGCCTCCTCCCCCACCCACGGCATCTCCAAAATTGTTTACGACCAGGGTTGGGCACGTAACGGCGCCATGGTAAATCCGCGCACGTATTACGGGCACGAAATCCGGTTGTCGCCCGATTGGGGAGGCCCGCTGTTCTGGATTCATTATTCGCATCTGGGAATTAATCCGCACGGGCTATCCGATAAATATGCCGACTACTGGCAAGAGCATGTGAACACGGCAAAAATTCACCATTCCTATGCTGTTGCCAATCCGAAAGGACACGCAGGATATAGCGATAAAAACTGGGGGCTCACCGCCAGCGACGATCCTTATGGTTACACCGCCCACCGGCCTATGGGCAACGATAACGGAACGATAAGCCCAACGGCAGCGCTGGCCAGTATGCCCTACACTCCCGAAGAATCGATGAAAGCACTGAAATATTTTTACCGCAAACGGGGAAAAGATTTGTTTGGGAAATACGGCCTGTACGACGCTTTCAACGACAATCTCGGCTGGGTACAAAAAGCCTGGATAGGAATCGACCAGGGCCCTATTGTGGTGATGCTGGAAAACCATCGTACCGGCCTGCTTTGGAATTCAGTGATGAAAGATGCCGATGTGCAGGCGGGCCTCGACAAACTGGGCTTTGAATATGAAGTTTCAACTTCAGTAAAATTACAGGAAGTTGAAGCTGAATGGAAAGTCTTTCCCAATCCGGCAAAAGACAGGATTTATGTTTCTCTGCCCGGTGCAAACGTTAGCAGTCCGGTTGTGTTAAATGTATTTTCGCTGGACGGAAGGATGGTTTTTTCAAAGAAAATCGAAACAGCGGGAAAAGAATTTTCTTTTGATAGTTCAGGCCTACAGAATGGGTTTTACCTGGTGCAATTGCAGAACGGCGAAAGCCGGTTTCAAACCAAATTAGTAGTTCAAAAATAAAAAAGATAAAAACTATGACAAAGAATTTAGGCAATCAGGAGGTTGAAAAGTTTGAAGGTTTGACAGTTTGAGGGTTCGAGCCCTCAAGCTGTCAAACAATCGAACAATCTCTTTTGCGTCTTAGCGTCTTTGCGTGAAAAAAATGAAAAAATGAAGTGTAAGAAGTTTTTAATCGGCGGAGCAGCAATTGTCCTCCTTTTAGCTGGATGTACTGCTAGCAAAAACGGGGAAACGAAGCAACCCAACATCCTGTTCATCATGTCCGACGACCATGCGGTGCAGGCCATTAGCGCATACGGGCATCCGGTGTCGCAACTGGCGCCCACCCCCAACATCGACCGGCTGGCGGAGCAGGGCGCGCTGTTCACGGCCAACTACTGCGGAAATTCTATATGCGGTCCCAGCCGGGCCAGTGTGCTCACCGGGAAACACAGCCATAAACACGGGTTCATGCGAAACACCCGGCATGGATTCGACGGTTCGCAACAAACCCTGCCGAAAATTTTGCAGGCCAACGGTTACGAAACTGCCATCATCGGGAAATGGCATTTGGTTTCCAAACCCACCGGTTTCGATTTTTGGAAAATTTTGAACGACCAGGGGGAATACAACAATCCCGATTTTATTACCGAAAACGATACGGTTTACTATCCGGGATATGCCACGGATTTGATTACTGGTTTCACAAAGGAATGGCTGGATAACCACGATAAAGAAAAGCCCTTCTTTTTGATGATGCACCATAAAGCTCCGCACCGCAACTGGATGCCCGCCGAACGACATTACAATTTGTATGATAATGTGGAATTTCCCGTTCCCGAAACTTTTTTTGATGATTACGAAGGACGGTTTGCCGCGGCCAATCAGGAAATGAACATTTACCGCGACATGTACGAAGGGCACGATTTAAAAATGGTAGAAACAGAAGGAAGCCGCAGCCTTCGTTTCGATCCCTGGCCGCATGTATGGATTGATCGTATGACACCCAATGAAAAAGAGCGCTTCTGGGCGGCTTATCGCGAAAAAACCGACTCCTTTTTCGAACTCGACCCCGACGATGAAAAGGGCATTGCATTGTGGAAATTTCAGCGGTACATGCAGGATTATCTCGCCACGATAAAATCCGTTGATGAAAGTGTGGGTGAAATTCTGGATTACCTCGACGAAAACGGCCTGACTGAAAACACCATCGTGGTTTACACCACCGACCAGGGTTTTTACCTCGGCGAGCACGGCTGGTTCGACAAGCGGTTCATGTACGAAGAGTCGATGATTATGCCCATGGTGATGCGTTATCCCAAAAAAATTAAGGAAGGAACCGTAGTTTCGGAACTGACCCAAAACATTGATTTTGCTCCCACTTTTTTGGATTATGCACGAATTGAAGTCCCGCAAGATATGCAGGGCGTTTCCTTTCGCCAGCTGCTCGAAAATAAACAGCCTGAAAACTGGCGCAGCTCATTGTATTACCACTATTACGAGTTCCCTGGATTTCACAGTGTGAGGGCACATTACGGTGTAAAAACAAAACGCTACAAACTAATGCATTTTTATAAAGAAAACATTTGGGAACTGTTTGATTTGGAAACCGACCCGCTGGAAATCAACAACATTTACGGGAAGGAAGGCACCGAAAAAATTACCGAAGAATTGAAACAGGAACTCCAGCGTTTGCAAACGATTTACGAGGTTCCGGTAGATCATAAATGAAGCTATCTGATAAATATAAAAGGTACGAAAGGGTGAAATTTTCAAAAAAAAGTTCCCGCAGAATACGCTGATTTTCGCAGAAACTTTTGTTAAATCAGCGTTTATCTGCGAGATCAGCGGGAAATTGAATAAGTTAATACATAGATTATGAAAATGAGAAAGTGCAACAAAAAATCAATTATAGCAGGTTTGGCCATCCTTATTTGTGCTGCCGGATTACAAGCCCAGGAAATAGTGGTGGACACCTATTGCAATCCGCTCGATATCGACTACACCTACATGGTGTACAATTCGAGCCGGAATATTTCCTACCGCTCGGGCGCCGATCCTGCGGTAATCGAATTCAGAGGAGAATACTACATGTTTGTTACCCGCTCTTTCGGGTACTGGCATTCAAGCGATTTGGTCAACTGGCAGTTTATCAAACCTGTGCAGTGGTTTTTCGAAGGAAGCAACGCTCCAACGGCCTTCAATTACAAAGATTCGGTGGTTTATTTTGCCGGCGACCCTGCAGGCTACGGAAGCATCCTTTACACCGACGATCCCAAAAGCGGAAAATGGATACCCACTGCTTCCATCACCAATAATATCCAGGATTCAGAATTATTCATTGACGACGACGGCAGAACTTATTTGTACTGGGGTTCGTCGAATGTGCATCCTATTCGCGTGAAGGAGCTGAACAAAGACGATCGATTCCTGGAAACCGGAGTTACAAAAGATTTGATCAACCTCGTTGAAGAAGAACACGGCTGGGAACGTTTTGGCGAAAATAATTTTCATCCAACTTTAAAGGAAGGATACATGGAAGGTGCGTCGATGACGAAACACAATGGAAAATACTATTTGCAGTATGCAGCGCCCGGTACGCAATTCAATGTGTATGCCGATGGAGTTTACATTGGAGAAACGCCGCTTGGACCGTTCACCTATATGAAAAACAACCCGATGAGTTTCAAGCCGGGTGGCTTTACCAATGGCGCCGGACACGGGGTTACGGTTAAACAAACCAATGGGCAGTACTGGCATTTTGCAACGATGGCTCTGGCGTCAAACTCGCACTGGGAACGCCGCTTGTGTATGTTTCCCACTTATTTTGACGACGACGGTTTGATGCACTCCGACACGCATTACGGCGATTACCCGCGGTTTGCACCCAACCATCCTACAAAAGCCGGGCAGCATAACGGCTGGATGCTGCTGTCTTACAAAGGAAAAACCACCGTATCATCATCCAAAATACAGATTATAAAAAGTACTTCCACCGATGATGATTTTGATATTACTGAAATGTCACTGGAAAAAAACAGGGAAGGCAAAATTATATCCAAAGTGCTTACCGATGAAAGTCCAAAATCATATTGGGTGGCAGAAGCCAATGACGATAAGCAGTGGGTTGAAATTGAAATGCTGAACCCGGGAAAAATTTATGCAATTCAACTGAATTATCACGACCACGAAACAGGGATTTACACCCGCGTTGACGGATTGAGGCACCGGTTTATTATTGAGGTTTCAGAAGATAGCGAAAACTGGCAAACGGTGATTGACCGAAGCAATAGCTGGAAAGATACGCCAAATGCATACATAACTCTCAGCCAGCCGGTGGAAGGGAAGTTTGTCCGGTATAAAAACATAGAAGTTCCGGGACCCAATCTGGCCATGTCCGAAATCAGGGTGTTTGGATTGGGTTTCGGTGAAAAACCGGCACAGGTTAAAGGTTTTACAGTAAACCGTCAAACCGACCGCAGAGATGCCACTTTCTTTTGGAACCCGGTAAAAGGGGCGCAGGGGTACAATATCCGGTGGGGAATCGCTCCCGACAAGCTCTACCTTTCGTGGCTTATTTACGAAAACAACGAATTGCTGATGCGCAACCTGGATAAAAACACAACCTATTATTTTACCATCGAAGCGTTTAATGAAAATGGCATTTCAGCACAAACAGAAATTATTGAAATTGAATAAAAATCAGATAATTATGAAGAAATTAATGTTTTTGGCTGTTGCTGTCGCATTGCTCATTTCGTGCGGACAGCAGGAACAGAAATCCGAAATGGACACATTCATCAGCGATTTAATGTCGCAAATGACTGTTCAGGAGAAAATCGGGCAACTGAACTTAGTAACCCCGGGCGGTGGAATTTTAACCGGTTCGGTAGTGAGTACCGATGTGGAAGATAAAATCAAAACAGGCAGGGTCGGTGGCATTTTCGGCATTTACGGACCCAAAAACCTTCGCCAGGCGCAACAAATGGCCGTGGAAGAAAGCCGGCTTGGAATTCCGATGATTTTTGGGGCGGATGTGATTCACGGCTATAAAACCACGTTCCCTATTCCGTTGGGAATATCGGCAAGCTGGGATATGGAACTCATTGAAAAAACAGCCCGCATTGCTG
>JAHYIT010000109.1 GCA_019429205.1 Mariniphaga sp.
AGCCAGGCAATGGCATTGGCTTTCGACATGTGGCCGGCGCTTAGAATAATCAGAAAATAGGATGAAAAGGCAAACGCCACAGCTCCTGCAACGCTCAGCCACCGGTTGACTTTTAGACTTCTGAGCAGAACAAAAAAACCGATGAGGTACAAAATAAGAAACGAAGCTGTTGAAAAAGTTCGACGAACGGGGCCTGTTATGTGGCGTCCCAGGTTTCCGGGGTAAATCACCGAAATCATGTACCCGGGCATGCCGCCAAACATACTGTTGGTCCAAACGGCTTCTTCGCCGGTTTCTTCGCGGTAGTCAACCAGTTCTTTCGACATGCCTTTAAAATGCATGATATCATCCATTTCCAGCGTTTTACTTTCAAGAAGCGGAAACATGTAAGCATACGCCAAAACAATAAAAAACAGGAATATCCCCAGATTGGTTAAAAGTTTACGGAAGTTGGTATTCTTTATCATTTTTATTGATTTTCTTATTAAATTAATTTTGAACAAAAATAGAGATTAAATATACTGTTTCAGATTATTGGTATTTTTTAAGAATTTTCCATTCACCTGATTTTTTTCCACCTATTCTTTTTAAATGTCCATTATGCTTTAGTACATCTATATCACGCTTAATTGTTTTTAACGAAACATTACATAAACTAGCCATTTCATGCATTGTAATACCAGGTTTTTCTTCAATTAAACGAAGTATAATTTTCAACCTTTCATCTTTTGGGACATCTTTTGGGACATCTTTTGGGACATCTTTTGGGACATCTTGTTCTTTTTTAAAAAGGATTACTCTAAAACCATTAAATATTTCTTCGAAAACGGGTTGTTTAAGTCCATAATCCTTGCAGATAGTCATAACTCGCCTTATACCTGAACCATATCGTTCAATAAGCCCAGCTTCTTTAAAAACCTTTGCTACGAGTTTATTCCGTGCCCGTGAAATGTAGTTGTCAGAAAGCAGTTTCTGCACTGTAAGGTTTCCAATTAGTTTGCCCGGGTTATAAAATTCAATACGATTGTCGAAAATTTTAATAGTACTGTGCCCATTGTCGCGATAATCCCGGTGAGCTATCATATTAATAACTATTTCTCTGACAGCATCAAGTGGATAATCAAAACGTTCAATGCGTTGAGACTCTCCGGTGATGATGTATTCCACCATCAAATGCTTTTTTATAAAAGCCATTATTTCTTCAACCTCGGTAAATAGATCGGTATTCAGTGATATACTGTCAATAATTTTAGAATCAGATTTAAAACGACCTACCTGAACATCACCTATTGTGCAGTATTCCTTTGCAAAAAGCAGATATCCTCCAAAAGTGATTTGATTTTTGCGGATTATTTCAAATTTTGAGAGAAATTCCAAGGGCGTTCCATGAACAGTTGAATTAGAATGATTTTTAATTTGTTGAATGATTTTTTTTACTTTATCAATGGAGATATCATTCAAGTTGTGATTGGGATCCGGATAAAAATCCCAGCTTGTGTTTATTGTCTTTAAATGTTCATTGGCAATCTCATCAGTTCCCATTAAATGGTTTGAATTGGCCACCCGCTTAAAATATTTTCCCCTTGTAGCAACAGGTTTTATGGGATATTCCTGAACAGTAAATAACACCAGTTTTTTATCGCCTTCATTCGTTGTTTCTACTTCAGGAATAATTGAGGGTGAGGTTTTCTGCTTAATTTCATTTATCCAGTTTTGCACCGTTTCGCTTTGAATATCCACTCCGGTCGGTTTATTATTTTGGCCGATCCCAATCACTACCTGGCCCCCTTTTGTATTGGCAAAAGCGACCAGTGTTTCAATAGTTTCATTATTGAAACTACGCTTAAATTCGATGAACATCCCTTCACCGTTTTCCAACAGGCTGCGAATATTTAGATTTTCGGCCATAGTTGGTTTAATACAGATAAAGGTTTATTCCCAAATGGGTTAAAAGTTTACGGAAGCCGTTTATCTTTGCCATAAAAATTGTTTTTCCTAAAAATTGATTTAAACAAAAATAGGGATTAAAAAAAATCTGACAGCATAAATGGGGATAATCATTAAGCAAAGTATCAAAGGAAGTATCTGGTCATATTTGGGTGTGGCCGTTGGTTTTGTAACCACAGCTTATCTTTTCCCCAATTATCTGATAACCGATACGATTGGCTTATTCAGTCTGCTGCTTGCATGGTCGGTGCTGTTTGCTCAGTTTTCATCGCTGGGTTTTCATGGGGTAACATCACGGTTGTTTCCCTATTTTCGAAATAAAGAAAAAGGACACAACGGTTACCTTTTTATCGCCTTTATGGTCATGCTTGCCGGATTTTCACTGTTCCTGATCTTTTTTTGGTTTTTCAGGCCGTACCTGGTTGAAAGCAATCTGGAAAAATCGAAACTGTTTGCCGATTATATCGATTTGCTGATTCCGCTCACGTTATTTGCTTTAATTTTTGTTCAGCTCGACACATTTAACAAACTGTTGTACAATGCTGTTTTCGGTACATTTTTGCAGGAATTTTTTCAGCGGATTTTAATTTTTACAGTTACGCTGCTGTTTGTATTTAACGTTTTGAACCTTCATCAACTGGTATTGGCTTATGTGATTGCTGTTTGTGCCAAAACGGTGGTATTGATCGGATATTTGCTGGCAAAAGGCGAAATGAGCCTGAAACCAAAATTGGATTTTATTCAGCCGAAATTGCGCAAAGAGATGTTGAGTGTTGCTGCTTACAGCATTCTCACCGGTTTGGGCGGCAGCCTTGTTTTTAATATTGATAAAATTCTGGTAAACCAAATGCTTGGCCTGAGTGCCACCGGAGTTTACACCATTGCTTTCTTTTTCGGAACGCTTGTAATTATCCCGTCTCGCCCGCTTTTGCGTATAACCGGAACATTAATTGCCGACGCCTGGAAACGAAACGACATTGCATACATTGCCGATGTGTACAAAAAAAGCTGCCTGAACCAATTTATAATCGGCGCTTTTCTTTTTGGGGGAATTTGGATTAATATCGAGAATATTCTTATTATTCTGGGGCCTGAGTACACTGAGGCAAAATGGGTGATCTTTTTTATCGGGTTGGGGTACCTGATTGATATGGCAACCGGGGCAAATGCACATATAATAGCGTATTCCAGGTATTATAAAGTTGCCCTGTATTTCCTTATTGGCCTGATTATTTTGGTGATTGCTGCCATCCTGCTACTGGTTCCCGTATGGGGAATTACCGGAGCAGCCGTGGCCATTGCTGCTTCATTTGCAGTTAACAACCTGCTTCGGTTTTATTTTTTGAAATGGAAATACGACATGCAACCGTTTACGGTTAAAATATGGATTATGGCAGTAGTTTTTGTGGTTTCAGTTGCTGCTGTTTCCATGCTGCCAACCTTACCCCTCATTCCCGATTTAATCATCAGAAGTGCTGTTTTTACTCTGATTTTGGGGGTACTAACCATCAGGTTAAACATATCGGAAGATGCCGGCAATCTGTATCGGGAAATACTGAAAAAGCTTTTTAATCTTTAACTTCTTTCAGCATAAACAGCATAATACCTGTCGGTGAATTCTCGCAATATTGGCCTGACACCCAACACCCTGGTGGGTGCTTTCCATTTCTCACGGGCAATAACTTTCCATCCGCTTTTTTCCAGCAGCCAGTCGAATTGCCAGTCCTCGAATTCATGATAATGGCACGACTTAGAAAAACTAAATCACAAATTCTTCAATCAAATAATACTTTTCAGGATGAACAAAAAAACAATTTCTAACACCATCATCTTCCTTTCTAATAATGCTTTTAACTTTTTTTAATCCAGTTCCTGTGTGATTAAAAAATTCATAGTCATAACACTTCATTATTTTTTCCAACTTTGATTCAATCCTGTTATATAATGTTTCACAAATTATTATTGGTTTCATTAGCCTCAGTATTCTGTCTGAATTTGCCAAAATTAAATCTTCTGTGCCTTCTGTATCCAATTTAATAAGGTCAATTTTGCTTTCAGAAATCATTTCCACATAGTTATCAAGAGTAGTAGTCTTCACTGCTTTAATATTGAAGTTAAGGCCTTCTGTTTTGCTTCCGGCATTACTTTCTCCTGCTAAATTATGCTCGATATATTTATATTTTTTATTATTTACTTCATGAAATTCAATTTCCCCATTAATATGAGATAACGCCAAGGCTTCGACCTTTATATTCGTAAAATTATTTATCCGAACATTTTCCTTGAAATAATGATGTGGCCCTGAAGCCGGCTCAAAACCCACGACTTTTATTTCTTGGTTTTCTAATGAAGCCAATAGAGAGTAATATCCAATATTTGCTCCAACATCATAAAATGATTGGATATTTTTAATTAATTTTATAAAAATGGCAGTGTATTCAAAATTTAAGTATCCATTCCAAAAAATAAGATGAGTTACATAGTTTGTTTGATTCGTTTTTATTTTTAAAATTTTCCCATTATTGGCTTTTATTTTAAGTGAGCCAGAAGGACGAATTTCAATTTTTTTAAATAATACCGGACTGATGGCCTTATTAATGTTTCTGAGAATTTTATTTACATGCTGGTTGTAAATAGTTTTATACAATAACTGTTTCATATTTTACACTGTTTATCAAAGGTTTACTTAAATTTGTCGTATAATTCAATTAATGCTTTTGATGTATTTTTCCAATTATATTTCTCTTTCACTCCCATAAAGCCATTCTCTCCCAAACGAGTTCGTAGTTCTTTGTTTTCAATAAGTTGCTCTAATCTATCTGCGAATTCATTACTGTTCCTATCTGAATAAACAAGACCAGCACCTGTTTCATTGATAATATTTTCCAAATATTTACAATTTGAAGACAAAACAGGTTTTTTTGCCAGCATGTAATGAAAAATTTTATTGGGTGATGTATTGTCTGTATGCTCGTTTCTCAAGTGGGGTATAACGGCAATATCTGATTTAAATAATAATTCCAAAACCATTTCATGTGATTTCCACCCTAAAAAAGCAACTTTCCCTTTCAGGTTTAATTCTTTAGTCAACTTTTTTAAAAAAGGCTCATTCCTGCCTTTTCCAATTATCCAAAACCTAAAATTATCCGGTAAATTCATTTTGGCCAAACCCTTAATCACTATGTCCAATCCTCTATGCAAAGTTATTCCACCGGCATAATATAGAGTTATATATTTTGAATCAGGTTCAATGTCTTTATTTTTTTCAAAGATATCTATATCAGATGTATTGGGGACAATTGCAATTTTTTCGTTCTTTACACCTTTGCTCAGTAATCTTTCCTTCATTTCTTCTGCAACCACAATTAATCCATCAGCTAAAGAAGCATATTTCTTTTCATATTTCAACCATTGTTTTTGATTTGACAAAATTCTGCCTAAAAAAGATTTGGTGTGCGGAGATAAATCGAGAAGTACCGGCCAGTTCTCATGCAGGTCCAGAACAAATTTCATATTATACCTGCGACTAAGGCTGAATCCCACCTTTGCCAAGGGCAAATCATGAATATGGATTGCATCAATTTTTTTTTTGCTTAATATACTTTTTATGAAAGCAACCCAAAAATTAAAATAGAAAGGAAATTTTAGTGCCCCAACAGAAGTTTTCGCTCTAAATTTTGAAATTGAATTTCTATAAATCTCAACACCCTTAAAAACTTCATAAGAGCAGATCTTTTTTTTTTTAATACATGCCACCGACACATTGTGACCATTTATTTGCAGGGTTCTAATCTCTTTCGTAACTCTCTCATCCTCAGGGTACTCGTGTTCCAAAACCATTAAAACATTCATAATTCACTAATTAACTTCATCTTTCAATTTTAAAACAAAACTAATCCATTTAGTAATATAATTGATATGATGGGTTAAAAACTTCCGAAGTCCTTATTTTGTATTTCTTAACTTTGTAAAAATTCTACTTGTTATGAATAGTATAAAAATAATCTCAGTTGTTGGTGCCCGTCCAAACTTTATCAAAATAGCACCATTTATGCGTGCTATAAATCAATACAACGAAAACAATCTGGAAAATCGGGTTATTCACATCCTGGTGCATACCGGCCAACATTACGACGACCGTATGTCGAAGGCTTTTTTCGAGTCGTTGGATATTCCTGAACCTGACATCAATCTGGGGATTGGTTCCGGTTCACATGCCGAACAGGTTGGAAACACCATGATTGCTTATGAGAAAATATTGTTACAGGAAAAGCCCGATTGGGTTGTGGTTGTTGGAGACGTAAACGCTACCCTGGCATGCTCGGTAACAGCCAAAAAACTAAATATTAATGTATGCCATATCGAGGCAGGACTTCGCAGCGGAGATCTGACCATGCCTGAGGAGATTAACCGGCTTGTTACCGATCGCATCAGCGATTTGTTGTTAACTCCGGATAGACTTTCGAGCGAAAATCTTCGCAAAGAAGGTGTGCCTGAAAAAAAAATCAAGTTTGTTGGCAATATCATGATTGATACGCTTGTTAACAATCTTGAAAAAGCCTCAAAACTTGCAATCAGGGAAATCATTCAAAATAATCTTATTGATAATTCTGTTCAAGAAATATTACCTTCCGGGAAGGAAACTGATAAAGGCTTTGCATTGTTAACCATTCATCGGCCATCAAACGTTGATAAAAGGGAAACCTTAGAGCCTATCCTTGATTTTTTGATTGATGAAGTTGCAACAGAGATTCCCGTCATATGGCCTGTTCACCCCCGTACACAAAAAATGCTTCATGATTTTGATCTGTGGCAAAAGATCAGAAATTGCCCAAATATTATTTTGCTTTATCCGGTAGGATATCATGAAATGTTGCGTTTAAATAAGGAGGCAAAAATAATGTTAACGGATAGCGGCGGGCTCCAGGAAGAGTGTTGCGTTCTGGGCACTCCCTGTGTCACACTTCGCTGGAATACTGAACGTCCGGTTACCCTCAAAGAACATGGGGGTGCAAGTGTTTTGGTTGGAAATAATGTTGAGAATATCCGTAAGGCGTTTCACAATGAATTAAAAACAGGCAGAATTCCTCAAAAACCTGAATTATGGGATGGACAGACTGCAATGCGATGTGTTGATGCCATAATAAACTATACTTAAACTTAGTTTATTCTTAAAGGTTGGTAGTATGACTAAACTCTGATTTGATGCAAAAAATCCACATGTGCGACACCTACGGTCAGTACCTCACCATGAAGGTTGAGATTGATGCTGCCATGCAGGAGGTAATAAAATCCACGCAATTTATAAAAAGTGGAAAGGTTTTGGAATTTGAAAATGAACTTTCCAACTATCTTCAAACAAACGTAATTGCCTGTGCAAACGGCACTGATGCGCTTCAGATTGCTTTTATGGCGCTTGGCTTACAGCCAGGCGACGAGGTGATTACAACGCCATTTACTTTTATTGCAACCGTGGAAGTATTGGCGCTGCTGGGACTAAAACCGGTTTTTGCCGATGTGTATCCCGGCACGTTCAACCTGAATAAGAAGGAGGTTGAAAAAGCAATAACCCTTAAGACCAAAGCCATTCTTCCGGTGCACCTGTTCGGGCAGTGCGCTTACCTGGAACCGATGCTTAACCTGGCCGAAAAACACAACCTTTTTTTGGTAGAAGATGCTGCACAAGCGCTGGGAACTGATTATATTTTCAGCGACGGCACGCAAAAGAAAGGTGGCACAATCGGGCATATCGGGTGCAATTCGTTTTTCCCATCGAAGAACCTGGGCGCATTTGGCGATGGCGGAGCAATTTTTACCGGCGACGAAAAGCTGGCAGCCATCATCCGGTCCATTGCCAACCACGGAATGAAAGCGAAATACCAATACGAACGAATTGGCGTCAATTCGCGGCTCGACAGTATTCAGGCAGCGGTTTTAAGTGTGAAACTGAAATACTTCGAAAAGCACATTAAAGCCCGGCAAAAGGCAGCAGCATGGTATGATGAACATTTAAAAGGAATCCAGGAAATTCAACTTCCGCAAAGAGTGAATTACAGCACACACACGTTTCATCAATACACCATTCAAACCAACAGGCGAAACGAGTTGCAGCAATTTCTGAAAGAAAAGGGAATTCCGTCGATGGTTTACTACCCGGGGGTTATTCATTTGCAGGAGGCCTACCAGTTTCTGGGATATAAAAAAGGCGATTTCCCCGTAAGCGAAAACCTGGCCGAAACCGTGCTTTCGCTGCCCCTGCATACCGAATTGACAGAAGAGCAACTGGAGTATATAATAAGAGTTATACAAGAATTTTTCAGTAAATAATCTTTGCGCCTTGGCGTCTTTGCGAGAAGATTGCACGCAAAGGCGCAAAAACGCAAAGAAAAAGTCAAACCAAAACATATTATTATGGATGAAAATTACTTAGCAAAAATTATTGTAAACACATGTTACAACATTCATGTGGAACTCGGTCCCGGTTTGTTGGAATCGGTTTACGAAGAAATTCTTTATTATGAATAAACGACACAGGGATTAAAAGTTGACCGCCAAAAAGGAATCCCTGTAATTTGGAAAGATAGAAAGATGGATATTGGTTTCAGGGCAGATTTAATCGTGGAAAATAAAGTAGTAGTTGAAATAAAATCTGTTGAAATGATTGCCCCTGTCCATCCTAAAATTCTTTTAACTTATCTTCGGCTTACAAAAAAGAAATTAGGCTTGTTGGTTAATTTTAATGAAGCTCTGATAAAAGATGGTATCACAAGAATAGTCAACGGATTATAAAATTATAAATCTTTGCGTCTTTGCGAGAAAATTGCACGCAAAGGCGCAAAGACGCAAAGGAAAAGGAACAAAATGAATAAACTATTTATCCACGAAACAGCCGTGGTTGACAACGGCGCTCAAATAGGGAAAGGCACCAGAATCTGGCATTTCTGCCACGTGATGGGCACGGCACAAATTGGCGAGAACTGCGTACTGGGACAAAATGTATTTGTTGGGAATAAAGCCGTTTTGGGTAACAATGTTAAAGTGCAAAACAATGTGTCGGTTTACGAAGGGGTGGTGTGCGAAGACGATGTTTTCCTGGGACCCTCCATGGTTTTTACCAACGTGGTAAATCCGCGCAGTGCCGTTAACCGAAAGGAAGAATTCAAAAAAACGCTGGTAAAAAAAGGCGCTACCGTTGGCGCCAACTCTACTATTGTTTGTGGAACCACGTTGGGAGAATACTGTTTTATCGGGGCTGGCGCTGTAATTACCAAAGATGTAAAACCTTATGCACTGATGGTTGGCGTTCCGGCCCGGCAAAAAGGGTGGGTAAGCCGTTCGGGAGCTATTCTTGGCGATGACCTGGTTTGCCCCGAAACCGGAGAAAAGTATATCTTAGCCGATGGATTTTTGAAACTTTTAAATGAATAAACGGTATGATGAAGTTCTCACTACTTATATCTCACTACTCAATACTAACAAGATGAAACGATTTGCACTGATAGGATCGGCCGGTTACATTGCCGACCGACACATGAAAGCCATTAAAGAAACCGGAAACGAACTGGTTTGCGCCACCGACCGGTTTGATGTAATGGGCCGGATGGACAGCTATTTCCCCGATGCCGAATTTTTCCTGGAGATTGAAAACATGGATAAATTTATGGATGACCTCCGGCGCGAAGGAAAGCCTATCGATTACGTAACCATTTGCACGCCTAACTACATGCACCCGTCGCACATTCGGTTTGCGCTACGAAACGGCGCTCATGCGATATGTGAAAAACCGCTGGTGGTTTATCCCGAGGATATGCGTATTATTAAAGACATTGAAGCCGAAACCGGGAAAAATGTATATACAGTTTTGCAATTGCGATATCATCCTACCATTTTGGCTCTGAAAAAAGAAATTGACGAAGGCGGTGACAAAATTTATGGCATCGACCTGAGCTACATTACTACACGCGGAAAGTGGTATCTGAAAAGCTGGAAAGGCGATGTTTCCAAATCGGGCGGTGTGGCCACCAACATTGGAATCCATTTTTTCGACATGATTACCTGGATTTTCGGCGATGTAAAAGAAAACATTGTGCATCAGTACGATCCGCACAAGGCCGCTGGCTTCCTTCAGCTTGAAAAAGCGCGCGTGCGCTGGTTTCTCAGCCTCGATTACAGCGACCTCCCGCCACAAGCTACCGAAAAGGGAATGCGCACCTATCGCTCTATCACTGTAAACGGAAAAGAAATTGAATTCAGCGGTGGGTTTACCGATTTACACACCGTAACCTACCAGAATATTTTAAACGGAAATGGTTTTGGAATTGACGATGCCCGCGAAAGCATTCTGTTAACCGACTATGTGCGGAATGCCAAACCAATTGGATTAAAAGGCGATTACCATCCTTTTCTGAAAAAATAATTCAGACTGAATTTAGAGCTGCAATCAGTTTTTTTGTAAGGTTTTCTCTGGAATAGTTCAAATAGCTTAAATCTGAATTTTTTTCAACGGCTGAAGTTTGTTTCTGATCGTAGTAATGAATAATCCCTTCTGACATTTTTTTGTGGTTTTTATAATTGAAAATCAAACCACTGTTGGTTTCGAGTATAATCTTTGCAGCATCTCCATTTTCCGGTCCAATAAAAAGAATGGGTTTCCGGCTTGCCAGATATTCAAATAGTTTTCCGGTTAAAATTCCCTCGTTATTTTTTACATCCGGAATAATCAGTAAAAGTAAATCAGATGAAAACAGATATTCTATGGCTTTTGAATGAGGCACATAACCTGTTATTTCAATAAGTCCATTTAAACCAGCATAACTGAATTGATCGGTTATTTCGGATGGAACTCTGCCAATAAACCTGATTTTTAACCTGGTTTTGATTTTTGCAGGCAACTCCGAAACTGCCCGAATCAAACCAGAAATATTGTATTCCTTCGATATGGTGCCTACATAAGAAATGTAAAAAAATTCCGGATCGGGGTTGATTTCAATATTTTGAAAATCATCTGTGTCAAAACCATTGGAGATGACTTCGGTTTTATCAAAAACACCTTCTGCTTTTTTTGCAAACAGTTTTTTCAATTCTTCACTAACGGTAATTACTTTATTGGCTTCTTTCAGTACCTTTTTTTCCAACCTTTTGTGCATTTGCATGGCAATTTTGGTTGGATATAACTGCTTAAAATAGTATATTTCAGTCCACGGATCGCGTAAGTCTGCTATCCATTTTATTTCCAGCTCCTTTTTTAATTTTAGCCCGATAAGTTGGGTGGAATGAGGCGGACTTGTGGTAATAACCGTATCAATCTGATAGGTCTGAATCAACTCTTTGGCTTTGGCAATTGCATATTTGTTCCATCCTTTTCGGGGGTCGGGAATAATAAAATTTCCACGGATAAACCGGATAATTTTTTCTTTCAGATTAACTGTTTTCGTATTGGCAAAACCTCCGTATGGAACTTCCTTGTTTGATGAAACTTTTTTATAAAGGGAATACAGTTCTAACGATTTGGTATAAAAAACCTTTACAGACTTGGGGATGTCTTTTTCGAGCGTGTAATCGGATTGCGGGTAAGTGGCAAACTCAGGATCAACAGTTAATACATAAGGTTCAACACCCTGTAGAGAAAGATATTTCACAAACTTTACCCACCGCTGAACCCCGCCGCCCCCGCTTGGAGGCCAATAGTACGTTATAATTAAAACTTTCTTCATGTTTTAGCTGAAAGGTGAAAAATTTCCTGGTAAAAAGAAAAACCGCGAAGGAGGAGGCAGAGAAAAAAATAAAACTCTGCCTCTTTAATCCCTCGCGGAAAAATATTATTTTAAAGTTACAACTTTTCAAACAATCTTCGCATGTTTACTTTCTCTCCAATAATTTTTCCCAGTTCTGAAATAGTAACGCGTTCCTGTTCCATACTGTCGCGGTAACGGATGGTGACCGTGTTGTCCTGTGAGGTTTGATGGTCAACCGTAACGCAAAACGGTGTTCCAATGGCATCCTGGCGGCGGTAGCGTTTGCCAATGGAGTCTTTTTCGTCGTACTGGCAGTTAAAGTCGAACTTTAGGTTGTTGATAATTTCCCGGGCTTTTTCGGGGAGTCCGTCTTTTTTTATCAGTGGCAAAACAGCCAGCTTAATCGGGGCAAGCACTGGCGGGAGTTTCAGCACTACGCGCGAATCTTTTTCAAGCTCTTCTTCGCAATAGGCTGCCGAAATTACCTGTAGAAACATGCGGTCAACACCAATGGAAGTTTCCACCACATAAGGAACGTACGATTCGTTCAGTTCCGGGTCAAAATAGCGGATTTTTTTTCCTGAATATTTTTCGTGCTGGGCCAGGTCGAAATCGGTGCGGGAATGAATGCCTTCCACCTCTTTAAAACCAAATGGGAATTTAAATTCCACATCCACCGCAGCGTTGGCGTAGTGTGCCAGTTTTTCGTGCTCGTGGAAACGGTAATTTTCTTCGCCAAAACCAAGCGCCTGATGCCATTTCATTCGGCTGGTTTTCCATTTTTCAAACCAGTCCAGTTCGGTACCGGGACGCACAAAAAACTGCATTTCCATCTGCTCAAATTCGCGCATACGAAAAATAAACTGCCGGGCCACAATTTCGTTACGGAAGGCTTTTCCAATCTGGGCAATGCCAAATGGAATTTTCATGCGTCCGCTTTTTTGCACATTCAGGTAATTCACAAAAATTCCCTGGGCGGTTTCGGGGCGTAAAAATATTTTGGACGCACCCTCGGCAGTGGAACCCATTTCGGTAGAAAACATCAGGTTAAACTGGCGCACATCGGTCCAGTTACGCGAGCCCGAAACCGGACAAACGATTTCCTGATCAACAATAATTTGCTTTAATTCAGCAAGGTCGTTGTCGTTAAGCGCCTTTGCAAACCGTGCATGCAGTTCGTCGTATTTTTGCTGGTTGGACAGCACGCGCGGGTTAGTTTCCCTGAACTGTTTTTCATCAAAAGCATCGCCAAATCGTTTTTGGGCTTTGGCAATTTCCTTGTTTATTTTTTCTTCTGTTTTGGCCAGTTGTTCTTCAATCAACACATCGGCACGGTACCGTTTTTTTGAGTCTTTATTATCGATGAGCGGGTCGTTGAATGCATCCACATGCCCCGATGCTTTCCAGATGGTGGGGTGCATAAAGATGGCCGAATCGAGCCCAACCACGTTTTCGTGCAGCAAAACCATGCTGTCCCACCAGTATTTTTTGATGTTGTTTTTTAACTCAACGCCATACTGCCCGTAGTCGTAAACGGCGCTTAGCCCGTCGTAAATTTCGCTTGACTGAAACACGTAACCGTACTCCTTGCAGTGCGCTACCAGTTTTTTAAAGATGTCTTCCTGTGCCATTTATTTAATTTTCAGAATGAATTAAGCGACAAAAATAGAATTTAATTGGATGTTGTGAAAAAGAGGGGAATCAAAAACAAATCCGGGAAGTTCAATCCACTTCTTCGAAATCAACATATTCTCCGTTGTCGTGGTTACGAATGTTATTGCGTTTTTGGTCGTACTCAATGGTGACATCGCCATCCTGATTTCCTGAGCGTTGTTGTTGCCTTTGCTTTTCCTGCATTTTCTGCTGCATATCCTTTATTTTGTTTTCAAGAATCAGTGGTAATACATACCTTGTAAAAATCCTGATTACATAATAAATGATGGCAATGATGATTAGGGTCCTTAAAAAATTTACAATATAAAGTGTTATAAAAAGATTCATCTTTCTGATAATTATTGAGTATCAAATAAAAAATTAACTCCAAGGGACAAATTTAACTGTTTTGTTTCCATTGGCTGAATAATTCCGGGAATATTGTTGCTTGTAAAATAAACCTGAAGCCAATTTGTTGTGTAAATGGCACCAAAACCAGGGAAAACGTTTTGGACATTAAGTAGCGCAAGGCTTCCGTAAAATGCAAAATTGGGATGCAATGTGGCTGTGGCAAATACAGAGAATAAATTCAGCGGTTTTAAATTGTAGTTTTTAAACTGGTTGTGAAATCCCGCAGTTATTTTCTCGGAAAAAATGTATTTTCCAGCAATGTTAATTTTCAAAGGCAGTGAGGAAAAAGTTCTCATCCGGGCTTTGTTTACATCAATAACGTAAGAAACCGAATCACCAAAAGAAATAATCGCTTCACGCGGTTCCAGGTATTTAAAACCGTCAGGATTATTGGACTGATAAAAGTTTTGCGGACGATAGATTACAGGTCTGGTGAAATTGGCATCCCAGGTTTTATGCCTGAATCCGATAATTCCGGCATCGGCTACGCTGAATGAAATTTCTGAAAATTTATCGGGTTTGAAAATTATTCCCAGGTCGAGGGCAACTCCAAGGTTTCGGGCCTGAAAAAAGTAATCGCCGGGCGAAAAATCAGCCCAAAAGGATGAGGAATTGTAAACTGAATCCCGCACATGTTTTAACGGACCTGCCAGCATAAAATTACCTTCGGTTTTAAGAAGCAATTGTTCCGTTTCGGGATTTGTTTCCACTGAAAGATTTAAATCCTCTCCTGAAAAATGGAATTTCCCGAAAAGAATTTTTGGCCGGATGCCCACGTTTAGTCCTTTCCAAATCTGTTTTGAAACCCCGGTGGCCAGTTCCCGGTAATGGGTCAGATGTATGGTAGCATTTCCCAGATTTTCATTTGACCCAAAAAAGTCTTGTGTGCCATCCCGAATTAGGCGAATAATTTCCCGGTCGAAAACTCCATCGGTAAAAGCACGTTCGGAAACAGAAAAGCTAAAAGAATAATCGTTGTGAGCGAGGCTGGCATAAAACACAGTTGCCCCGCCTGATGCCTGAATCTGTCCTTCTTCATTAAGGGAATCGTATAACCGGTGAAAACTGTAGCTGAAACCTTTTGAAAAGAGAGCGTTGAGTGGCACACTGGAATTCCATTGCCCTGAAATACCTGATAAAAACGGCATACCAATCACCAGTTTTTCGGATTGATTTTGAATGGCAGGATTTTCCAGCGATGCCTGCGGTATATCCGGCAAATAATACAGCGATGCCGATTCCTGTGACGAGGTTCCAAAAACCACGAAACAGAAAAGAAAAACGGAAAAAACTTCTGGTTTATATTTTGCTCTAAACGGCATAACCATAATGCATAAACGTGCAAAATTAATTTTTATGCCGAAATGTGATCAACAAATTGAAACTAAAACCTATCCGCATCCGGGATGGCGGATTCTCTTTCTTTTCAATCAGTTCATCCAAATAACTGAATAATAATTCGATTTTTATCTTGGCTTTGAAGTTTCTTTTTTATTTCTTCTTTATCAAGCTTAAGTGTAAAAATGTCCATCAGCATTGCGCACATTTTAACAAAAACTTCAATAATTTTTATACTGACC
>JAHYIT010000110.1 GCA_019429205.1 Mariniphaga sp.
CAATTGTTTTTTTGTTTTAACTGAAATGATAGTCGGAGAAGGAGTGATATCCTGACAGGGAATGTTGAAATTTGAAAGTGATAATTATTATCAAAAAGAATGGTTTTTATATAAATACCGGTACAGGTAAGGATAAATTTCGCAGGCCACACAAAAGCCAAAAGCTGCTTCCATAAAAGAGAAAAAAGCAAGTACGGCAGCAAAACTTAATGCCAGCCATGTAAAACCACTTATAACCGATACAAGTATAATGGCGCTGAACACAAAACCAATGCGCGCGGCAAAAATTTTCGGTCCGGCATTAATCAATTGTGCCGGTAACAGAAGCCATTTTACAATGCTTTTGGAAGAATTTCCCAAAAGGCTGAATTTGGCCAGGCGGCCACTTCGCATTAAAAAATCGATGGCCAGAAAAGCCGGAATAAACCACTGGCCTGTAAAGCCAAAAAGAAGGAGTAACAAAACGGTAAAGACGCCATTTACACGGGCTACCCGTTCATTTATTCTTCTATCCGATATGGGGCAAATTGCATACGTTTTCATTTTTGAAATCATTTTTCGTTAATAGTTGTTGTTGTTTATTTTTTAAGTCGGGTCTCAGCCTTAAACCTGACAATCTTTAATTGAAAACTTTTATTGTTTGGTGAGCCTTTTGGTGTGTTCAAAATCGAACTGCTCATTTTTAATCATTTCCAGTGTTATCCTTTTAAAGTGACAAAACTTTGGCATCACTTTTCAGGTAATCAGTAAGTGGTTTGCCCATTCCCTTTACCTCAAAATCGAGATTTTTCAGGTCTTCAACTACACCATAAGCTGTAGCGCAGGCAATGCAGGCTTTAATTTCTACGCCATCCTTTTGCATGGCTTTCAGTTTTTCCTGGATTTTCAGGTTTTCGGCAACCATTTTGGCCGAAGGTCCCCAGATAATGATGGTAACTTCGTTAAACCAACGGTTGTTTTTTGCAGCATGTGCATACATTAACACCATGCGTTCGGCCAGGTAGGGGTCGTCGCTGGTCCAAAGAATAACCAGTTTATCGGAAGTGTTTTCGTCGCTGTTTGTTTGCGCCATTGTTTCTGAAATGTTTATAATGGAAAGTACTGTAAATAAGACGAAGAAAATTTTGGTTTTCATTTTTAAATGTTTTTTGATTACTATTTCTGTTCTTTTTTTAATTCTTTCAAAACAGCAAGCAAGAGTCCGCCCGATAACCGTGTTCTATAATCAGGATTGATGTATTCAAACACGATTTTTCCGGAAGTGTCAGCCACAAATACCGATGGAACAGGCATAAATCCATCGTTTAATCCGCCGGATATTTCCAACAATCTGCCGGCATTACGCTCAGGCGCTTTAAAAGCAATACCTACTGCTTTTGTAAGTTGGCCATTTCCATCGGAAAAAAGACGGTAAGTCAGGTTTTGCTTTTCATCGGTAGCCTGCAGGTTTTCGGGAGAATCGGGGCTGATAGCAATAATCTGGTAACCAAGATTTACGACTTCATTTTGAACTCCCTGAATTTCTGCCAGGTGGGTATTACAAAACGGGCACCATCCTCCACGGTAAAATAAAACCACCGAAGGTTTTTCCTTCAGGAGTTCGGAAAAGCGATACTCACTGCCATCAGGCGATTTCAAAACAGCCTCGGGCAACATTTCACCGTTTAACAACGGCGAAATATCTTCCGCTTTTTCAGGTAACTGGGCACTTGCCGTCAACAGAGTAAAAACGAAACACATGGCTAATAATGTTAATTTTTGCATTTTAATTAATTTTTAGTGAATTTAAATTCATCTGTTAAATAACTTTTATACTTCGCACGGGATAAAATGTACCAACTTAACTAAATTTAGTTGGTCCCGGGCATTCGGGAGCAAAAGTGCAGTTGGCAAGTCCTTTTGCCAACTGCCAATTGCTTTTTGCCAACTTACATAAATGTATAAATTTATCCCGTTTTTAGTTTAAGCACCCGCCGTGCATAAAAAATCCGGCTTTTAACTGTGCCAATGGGCAAATTCATTTCTTCCGCAATCTCCTTGTATTTAAAACCGTCAAGAAATTTCAAAAACGGGATGCGAAGGTCGTCTTCAAGTGAATGGATATGTTTTTCCTGAATTCCAACCAGGGCATTGTTAAATTGAAATTGAGTCATGGCGTTTTTATTTGAATTAATCTGAAGAAGGTTCCCACTTAAAAGCCTCAATTTGTTTGTCAAGCGGCGTATGTGTAATATGATTAAAATTCGGGATAAATCCGTTTTGTTTTTGCGCCTCCTCCAAAATTCCTTTTGAACCTTCGGGAGCCGTTTCCAATGTGTGTAATTTAAATTGTGTCATAATTATTATATTACTTTTATTATTCCAAGCACATGCTTAGAAATTGATTAAAAAAATTATCTGATTTGGTCTAGGGCTAGGCCAATAAAATCTTTTAATTGCCTTTTTTCCATCGTTTTTCCTGCAACCGAAATTCCCTGCATTACACCGAGGAAAAAACTGGCCTGCTTCTCAATATCAGTATTTATTGGGAGTTCACCTTTTCTGAGAGCATTTTGCAATACCTTCAAAATCATGTTGCGAATAAAATCGTAGTACCGGTTTATTTCTAAAGCAATGTCCGGGTCATGCTCTCCCATTTCGCCGGCAGTGTTTACAACGAGGCAACCTTTTTTTTCTTCCTTCCCTTTTTTTGAGGTGACTGAATTAAGCAGAAATTTTTCCAGTTCAGCAAAACCGGCACCTTCCTGCAATAAAGGCTGAAACCTGTTTGTAATTACAAACTCCCGGTATTTTCGCAAGGCATTTAAAAACAGGTTTTTTTTATTTTTAAACGATGAATAAATGGAAAACTGGTTGATGCCCATCTCTTTTTCGAGCATCCTCACTGAGGTACCTTCATAACCATGAACCCAAAAAACATTCATGGCTTTTTCGAGCACCAAATCATCGCTGTATGTTTTACTTCTTGGCATAATTTTATTAAACAAGAAGCAAAACTAAGCAATTGCTTTGAATTAACCAAACAATCTGGTTGGTTTTTTTTAATGCCCGGCGTGTTCGCCTCCCCCGTGCTCCAAAATATCATGAATGGCTTCCAGGGTATGCGTGTAATCCACATAAGCTTCTACAAAAGCTCTTCCGGCTTCAACCGATTCATTTTTCTTCGTATTCAATTTTAATGTTGTACAAAAAATATCGGTTCAAAATTAAGGAAACAGGAAGCACTGTGCGACCTGATTTATAAGTTGGCACTTGTTTATACTAAAACGGGATAAATTTATACATTTATGTAAGTTGGCAAAATGCAACAGTGCAGTTGGCATGTCCTTTTGCCAACTGCACTGTTGCCTACTGCAAACTAAATTCAGTTAGCATATTTTATTCCGTGCGAAGTATAATGCAAAAAAACCGATGCGACTAACGGATAGGTTGCCTGTCATGGGAATTTCGATGCTCAAGACGGTAATGTGTAGGTGTTTTGCCCGTTGTCTTTTTAAAAATGCGGTTAAATGCCGATTTGGAATTGAATCCCGATTCGAAGGCAATTCCCAGAAATGATAAATGGCCAAACGCCGGGTCGCAGATTTTAGTTTTCACCTCCTCAACCCTGTAAGTATTCACAAAGTCGAAATAATTCTGATTAAAATTGCTGTTAATTACCTGCGAAAGCTGGTAAGCTGGAACATCCAGCATTTCAGCCAGTTGCGGCAAACTCAATTCAGGATTCAGAAATGGCTTTTCAGTTTTCATCAGGGCTTTCAACCTTTCGCCTGTTTGCCGGGCATTTTCTGCACTTAATCCTGTACTTGCATATTTTACTTTTTCGGGACTGTTTGAAAGGTCGTAATCGAGGCCGGAATGAAAAATCTCTTTTTGACGCAACCCAAAATACCCGATAAGCAAAATAAAAACCGAAAGCGAGAGGGCAAGTCCGTGAGTGCAAAACATCCACGAAAACAACTGAAAAATATGGTGGAGGATGGCAAAAAGCATTAAGGCAGTCCAAACTGCGCCAAAAACATAAACCAGTGTGCGCAGCCATGCCAGGTTACTATTTTTTGGGGTGGAAAAATTGCGCAGAATACGAACGTCGAGCTTTTTAAACAGCCGTACAGCCAGTAAAAAGTAAAAAGGCCCCGAGAGCGCAGTGATAAGTAAAAAGAAGTTAAAGAGCAGCGGTGCGTGTCCGTGTTCATTTGAATGGTCTAACCTGATACGCGCCGATGTTTCGGGGAAAAACAGACTTATGAGCAAGTAGAGATTAAAAAGTATAAACGGAATAAAATGTAAGACTGCCCGGGCAGGCAATATTTTTGAATGACGGATAAGCGATGCCAGGTAAAAATACAAAAACGGCCCGTGCAGCAAAAGCAAACTAATAAACGAGGCCGATAAAAGCGGAAAATCCCTGAATAATTGATTATAAAACAGGCCGTAAACCCCCGTAAAAAAACCAAGGTAAACGAGCCAGAAAATCAATATTTTATCGTGTGCGGCTCCCGGCTTTTTTTGAATGAGCAATGCAGAAAAAAAGAAAGCATTAAAGGCCGCAATCAAAAATATATATTCCATTTTGCTTTTATTAATTCTCCAAAATTAAAAAAAAAGCCTCGTAGGCGTTATCGACTTTCCTGAAATTTACTCAGTTTATAAAACTAGTCGGATTGTTTTTTCGTCAGCTTTTCAAAAGCAAGCTGGAAAATATACAATTCATTCGTTTTATTGTAATCGGGTTAATTGCACACCTTGTTATGCTTGGCTCTCAATTGCTCCTTCGTCAAAATGAAGGGTTGGAGGTAATCTCCCATATTTGGTTGCCTGTTTTACTGATACTTCCCGTTACATTTGCACTCATTGCCAAGGGCTTTCAACTTATCGGACGGTATATTAGAAGCGAACAAAAAATACGCGAAGCCGAATTGCTTTACCGGACCACTCTTTTAAGTATTGGCGATGCCGTAATTTGTACCGATAACCAGGGCGGAATTTCCCAAATGAATGCCGTTGCAGAACAACTTACAGGTTGGAAATTTGCAGATGCAAAAGAAAAAAAGCTGGACCAGATTTTCAGAATAATTAATGAAGAAACCCGGGAAAAAGTGGAGAGCCCGTTTGTAAAAGTGCTTCAAAGCGGCTCCATCGTAGGGCTGGCCAATCACACGCTGTTACTTTCGAAAGACGGACGGGAAATTCCGATTGCCGACAGTGGCGCCCCAATTAAAAATGAAAAAGGTGAAATAACAGGTGTGGTACTTGTTTTCTGCGACCAGACCGGGGAAAGGGAGTACCAGAGTAAATTAATCCGAAGTGAAGCAAAATACAGGGAGCGCGAATTCTGGCTATCTGAATCGCAAAAGGCCGGGAGAATTGGTTCTTACGATTTTGATATTTTAAACAATCACTGGACCTCTTCTGATACATTAAATGAAATTTTTGGGATAACCAATGATAACTCACGTACAATGGAAAGCTGGAATGCCATCATTCACCCTGACCACCAGAAGGAAATGCTTGATTATTTTCTGAATTCAGTTGTTAATAAAAAGGAACCATTCGATAAAGATTATAAAATAACACGCGGGAAAGATGGCGACGAACGTTGGGTTTTGGGCAGAGGGGAATTGACTTTTGATGAAACCGGAAATCCGGTGAGGATGTTTGGAACCATCATGGATATTACGGAGAGAAAACTGTTTGAACAGGAACTACAGGAGAGCGAAGAACGATTCAGGAAAGCAGTTCTTCTGGCGCCCATCCCGATAATGGTACACGAAGAGGATGGAAATGTAATAAACCTGAGCGAAGGCTGGACCCATTTTTCAGGTTACGGCATTGAAGATATTCCGGCACTGAAAGACTGGACAGAAAAGGCATTCGGTGAGAAAGCTGAAGAAGTGGAAAGTTATGTTGCCGGGATGTTTGATGAAAACAAAACCATTTTTAGCGGTGAGTTTGAAATAACGGCAAAATCGGGTGAAAAACGAATCTGGAATTTTTATACCACCTCATTGGGAAAACTGAGCAGCAATAAAAAAATAATGCTCAGCATGGCTCCTGATGTTACGCAACGCAAAAAAGTGCAGGAAGAACTGATTATAGCAAAAGAAAAAGCCGAAGAAAGCGAACGGTTAAAAACAGCTTTTCTGGCCAACATGAGCCACGAAATACGAACCCCGTTAAACGGCATCCTCGGTTTTACCAACCTTTTAACCGAAGATGGCAAATTATCGCAATCCAGAAAAAAAGAGTTTGGAACGATAATTAACAAAAGCGCCGGGGGATTATTGAAAATCATCAATGACATTCTCGACATTTCGAGGCTCGAAACCGGAAAAGTCAATATTGAACAGAAACCCTTTGATTCGGGCATAACACTTTCGACCATCCATTCCATTTTTCAAAAAAAGATGGCCGACACAGGGAAAAATGGGGTTGATTTAATTGTACAAAAACCGGACGTACCCCTCATCTTAAATACCGACGAAAACCGGCTGATGCAGATTTTTTCCAATTTGCTCGACAATGCACTGCGCTTCACTTCAGAAGGTTCAGTTACTTTTGGTATATCCAAAATGGAGGATAACAGCGCCGATTTTTTTGTAGCAGATACCGGTGTTGGGATTCCCAAAGAAAAACATGAGGAAATATTTGACCGTTTCAGCCAGGCAGATAACAGCACCACCCGAAGTTATGGCGGCACTGGTCTGGGGTTGTCCATCGTGAAAAAGCTGCTGGAGTTGATGGGATCTGAAATTACCCTGGAATCGGAACCCGGAAAAGGCTCTGTTTTTCGTTTCCGGCTTCCTGTATTTTTACTGCGCGAAAGCGAAGAAAAAGTAAACCATGAGAAGCCGGAAAAACCCGGAAAAACAATGAATGCCAAAATTCTTGTAGTTGAAGACGATTCGGTGAGCCGGCTTTATTTCAAACAGATACTGAAAAATTTCACATCAGAGCTGCTGTTTGCCGAAACCGGAAAAGAAGCTTTGCAACTTTTTGAATCCCAAAACCCCGACGTTATTTTAATGGACATCGCGCTGCCCGACATAAACGGACTTGAAATAGTTCGTAAAATCAGGGAAACAAACAAAAAGGTTGTCATTATTGCACAAACTGCATACGCTATGACCGACGACAGGCAAAAAGCTTTTGATGCCGGGTGCGACGATTATGTTGCCAAACCCATAAAAACAGCGCTTTTAATGGAAAAACTAATGCAATTTAATAATTGATTTTGTTTATTTTCAACATCCGTTAGCAGTAAAAATTTCTTTTTTCCCTACTGCAGGATAATCATGATTCCATTGAATAATATTTCAAAAAATTATGTATTTCCTGAATAACGGTTTAATACAATATCCGGATTATCCTTTTTCGAAAGGCTCTGAATGGTTTCGGTGGAGAACAATTTGTCAAAAGCTTCGCGAACAGGACCATAAGCTTTGTGCAGCGGACAGGGATTTTCAACGTCACAATGTTTAAGACCAAACCCGCAGCCAGTGAAAATTTTGTCGCCTTCAATGGCAACCACTACATTTTTTAATGGCAATTCAGGTTTTTCAGGGTCAAAAAAATACAATGATTAATTGACCTTTTTGTCCACTGATTATTTTTTGATTACTTTTATCGCTATTAAGTTTAAAATTCAAAATCAAAAAAATAAAAACCAAAAAATCATTTTAAATGAAAAAAGTAAAAAAGAGTTTAATTGCAGTTTTTGCATTGTTTCTGATGTTTTTAATCCCGGTCTCTGTTTTTTCACAGTTGCCCTCGAACTGGACAAAACTCCCCGGTGGAACTGATCGAGCGTTAATCGATGTGGCAGCTTTCAGTTCCGATTCCTTGTTCACCATTGATGAAGATGGTAAAATTTCGGCCACCTTCGATGGAGGGAATACGTGGAAAGAACGCAACCCTCAAACGGGAAAAGAGATAAAATTTAACGCGTTGCGGGTAAATCCAAATCTGCAAACAATTATTGCAGTTGGCGATGACAATGCCGTTTATCGCAGCGAAGACATGGGCGAAAGCTGGAGGCTTAGCTATCCCGGTGCAGCCGATGCCCCATACTCGCTTCGTGCCATTACAAACGATGGAACAAACTACGATGCGCGCTTTGTTTACGCGGTTGGCGAAAAAGGAACAGTTCTTAAATCGGTTAACGATGGCCTGGATTGGGAGAAAAAAGAACTAAATATTGGCGCAAACCAGGATATAAAGTTTGTGTCGTTTATGAACCCGGATACAGGGTTTGTCGCCAACGAAAACGGGATTATCAGGACCTTTGACGGGGGCAATTCATGGAAAGTGGTATCAACAGGTTCCGGAACCAAAGGCCTTGTATCAAACCAAAGGACTGCTGATCTTAAAAAACTGGCCGATGTGGTAAAATCGATTGACAACAATGGTGGAGGCATTCAAACATCAACCGATTACGGTACTACCTGGACAAAAGATGATTTTGAAACTCCGTGTGATTTACTGGCAACCGGAGGCACTGTTTTTGATCCAACCCAATGCGAAGATTTACATAATGGACTGCTTGTTTACGGTGGTGGTGGTGCCGGAAAGGCAAATATGATGTTTATGCTTTCCGGAAGCACATTTAAAGGCATCTTACAACCCAAATGGGAAGGGGTTAATCTGGAAGGCATACTTATGGTAATGCAGACCATCGACGATCAAACCATAATTGCAGAAGCCTTGACTGACAGCATTGGCAGGTTCGATTTACAAATTCCATCTTCGTTTAGCGGAGATGTTGATATTACTCCATTGCAGCAGGACTGGGATCCCGAATATTGTTACATGCCGCTCCCGTATGATTTCGGAGATATAACCCTGGAACCGATGGAAGAATGTGATGAAACGTCATTTCCGCTTAGGATAATCAATCCAACACCAGTAGAGTTAAATGACCTGTCAGTTAGCGGTAATACCTGGTTAGCAGTTGGTAACGGCGGCACAGTATTAACCAAAACGGATACCGATGATGACGGAGACGGATATGCAGATGCTAAATTTTGGACGAAACAAAATTCCCGTACAAACGAAGACCTGCTTGCCGCTACCGCAAGCAAACTTACAAAAGTGGATGCCGGAAATGCTTTAAATTGTGCAGTGGGCAGGGCAGGAACAATTATTATCACACAGGCGCCGGAGTTCGAGATAATTTCTCCATCAAAAGACGATTCACTTTGTGCAGGTTCTGAAATAACTATAAACTGGACCGGCGGAGAACCTGCCTGGAATGTCTTGGTTTATATCATTGATGTAAATTCATGGGCTGTAGCTGCCGTTGTAAGTTCAAATACGGCAAACGATGGGAATGAAACATGGAATATCCCCTCAAATTTTCCACCCGGATTATATCAGGCTTATGTTCAGGAAGTAAACTACGCAACATGGACGTATGGTGAAGTTTTTACTATAAATTATTGCCCGGCAAACCCGGTTTGTTTAGAGTGTACCAACAATATTCTTATGAACTGGGATTTTGACGGGAACTTAATTTACGGGAGCTTGCCCGGACCGGGCGGGACTTTTCCCAACTGGACACACTTTGGATCACCCGAGGTAATACCAATGGCATGCAGCACAGGAGATACGGTAAGTTTTGGTATTTGGGGCAATCAGGCAGATTACGAAATGATTGCTCAATACTATGACCCATTTTCTGCCCCTGTATTCGTTTCTGGAAATACTTATTCCATATCATTCACAGGAATGTGGCCACATGATCCAAACCGGCCTTATCCGGTGCAGTTCGAATTTCGCGCCTATGACCAGGCTATGATTAACTATGAAATTATTGGTGTTTCTGCTCCGTTAACACTGCAAGGGGAATGGGTTACCATGTCGTTGCCCGATTGGACGGTAGCCGGAACCACAACACATCCATTGCATATTTTATCGATAAACGCTACCAATCAATCTTCTGCTTTACATCCCGACTCAACTTCCTATGGGATTATCGGAGCCATCTGTATAACCGAAGTTACTGTAACAGGAAATTCAGAGATCAATAGCCAGGCTGAAGGGTTCAAACTGAGCGAAAGTTACCCTAACCCGTTCAGTAAAACAACCGTAATAGAATACACCTTGCCTCGTTCAGAAGAAGTGACCATTAAAGTATTTGATTTATATGGAAGGGAAATTAAAACCCTGATTGATAAAGTTATCCAAGCTGGAGTTCATAAAATCGAATGGGATGCAGCCGGATTGCCCGGTGGAACTTATTTGTACCGGATGCAGGCAGGTAGTTTTACCCAAACAGGAAAAACAATATTGCTTGAATAATTTATAAGTTGGAAATCCAGGGATGATTAAATCTCTTAGGTTTAAATTCCCCAGCTGCTTAGGCGAAAATGAATGATTTTGTGCAGAGCAAATATATTCATAAATCATAAAATGTACAGGTATTCCATATCATTATGTATGCTCTACAAAATTGGCAGGTAATATTTAATGTAGCAGTTAAAAATTTTTTCAAGGAAACGTGTTTATAATTTGAACGGGATAAAATATGCCAACTGAATTTAGTTGGTCCCGAGCATTCGGGAGCAACAGTGCAGTTGGCAAAAGGACTTGCTCCCGATTACTCGGGACCAATTGCATTTTGCCAACTTACATAAATGTATAAATTTATCCCGTTTTTAGTATAAAATGGCTTATGCCATGCCCGACGATAAACAAAAAGCGCTGGAAGCCGGTTGCAATGATTATATTGCAAAACCCTTAAAAACGGAAGTATTACTGGAAAAAATCAATGAGTTTTGTAATTAAACCGTTAAAAACGTTTTGAAATATCAGTCAGCCAAAAACATTGCTCTGCCGAAACCGTGACCCATGGCTTTCCATTTTTTAGCCAGTAGCCGTCGGGGTGCTGCCCGTTTAATACAGCCTGAATAACCGGTTGTGCCAGATTTAGAAATCGTTGGTCCCCGGTAACGGAATATAAAGCCGTGCATCCTGGCGCAACCTTGGCTGCCCAAATGGTGGAAAGCGCTTTTTCGCCTGCCATTTCAAGGAGATCAGCATATTTTTCAGCCAGTGGTAAAACTTCATTGCCAAACGTTTCCATGTAGCGGGCCAGAAAATAGCAGGCTGCTCCCAAAAAGTAGTAACACTCTTCTTCGTTTCTAATATGAATAACGTATTCTTTCGGTTCGGCATTTTCGGGAATTGTTTTTATCAGCGAGCCGTTATAAGCCATTCGCAGCCAGAATTTATTATCCACAATTTCCTGTTCTGCCAATCTTTTAAAAAAGGGCAAAATCAGGTTTGCCAAAGTTCTGTCATTTAACGAGCAGGCCGCCATACCCAAAAAAGCAGTTGTAACGGGGTCTTCTGTTATACTGCCTGCCGGTGCCGGAAATGTAGCAAGCCCTCCTGACAGGGGATTATGGAATTGCAGGATAAAACTCAGGTGTTTGCGAACCAGTTCATTCAAATCCAGTTCAACGGCAGCCAATGTCATCCACAAAGTAGAATAGATGTGAAACTCTTTATGAAAACCTGACCGGTTGGAAAGGTAATCGCCGTTTTTAGCCAGGCAATTTTTATTTATCCAGTCGAGCAACTGCCGGGCTTCTTCCTTTTTGCCACGGGCAACCAACGCCAGCGGCCATTTGTAATATTTTACCGGGTCGGCTATTTCTTGGTTAAACAGGTTTTCTTCAACCATGTGGCGCAGCATCCAGGCTTCGGTGCGTGCAGCGGCTTTTTCAGCGGCGGTTTTTAGTTGATTTTGGTTCATTACAAAAAAATTATTTCAACTCCTGCAAAATAAGAAATTTTGAATTGCCGGAATTGAAATAATTGTGAAAATTTTCAGAACGGGCTTACTTAATTAATGCATTCCACCATCCGGATCGTTGGGCATCTGCCAGTTGGGCATAAAGTTGTAGGCCACGCCGGGAGTAATTTCAACAGCTACAAACCCTGGCATATTCTGCATCGGACCTCCGTCAAATGTAAAAGTTGTGCGCGCAATGTGTTTTAGCCAGACTACCTTATGCGGGTGCAAACTTCCGTCGGAAACTTTCGCCAGTTCGTGGTAGTGCACAAATCCGCGTTCAGCGTATCGCTCTGCCTTTTCATGGGTCCACTCATCTATAATGGCATCTACTTTAAATAACAGTTCGCCATCAGGCGCATCAGACGACCACCACTGAGGCATACCAAATGGCCCGGTGTTGTAATGTTTCCCCACCAGTTTGTCTTTTCCTGCTTTTACCCAGGTATGGCCGGGAACATCACGCTCTCCGTTTGGTCCGTCAGCCGGACCGGCCAGATAATAATCTTCTCCGTCAATGTCAAGCACAATTCCGTGAATAAAGCCATTGTCCTGACTGGCAGATTTTAATTCTGCACTTTTTAGCGCTACTTCCGTCTCATTTGGGATTAAAGATTCCTGACAGGCGCTGATAAAAGCCACAACGCCAATTAATGCTGCAAAACGTAATACTTTAAATTTTCTCATAACAAAATAATTTTTTAAAATTTAGTAAATACATCTTAATAGTCGCAGCGCTTATTCATTCCTGACAAAAAAAGACAAAAAATTCTGATTTTTTTTTGAGAAACTCTCATTCTCCCTGTTTCGATGGGCACTTCACCGTTCCGTAAGAACAATACACGCAGCAATCGCCGGATTTTGGACTCCTTATGGTTTTGCAGTTTTCGCATTCGTAAAAAACTGACAGCCGTTGGTTGGCATTTCTTCGGATTTTTGGTGGCCGCAGTTGGGGCAGGTTAAGGTTGAATACATTTGAATTTCCATAATTATTTATATCAGTTTCATTTTTTTCTCCCGCTGATTTCGCTGATTTTCGCGGATTTAATTTTTAAACCCTTTATTCTTTTCTGCGTACATCTGCGTCATCTGCGGGAAACGCTAAAATATTTTATTACTGCTAAGACTCAATTATTAAAAATTTCACTTTCCGGGTGAAACGCAAACCACGCAAAAGCAAAGTGGTTGCCATGCGGCACCGGGCGCAATTCTTTACCTTCCAGTTCACCTGAAACACATTTTCCGGTGATGCTCCAAACAGAGCCGGTTTCCTTATCAATAAACCCTTTTTTCGTTTTTTTGAAGGACAGCAGTTTATCATCGATACGCGGGTCGAAAGCGGTAACCGAACCAATTTGTTTCGATTTGGAAATATTGTTTTCATCGAGCACTGACACTGTTTTTTCGGTGTGGAAAAATACCACCGGTTGCCCCTTGAAATTATCGTTTATTACTCCTTTTTTGCTGATTTCCGAAAGAGGGTAAATTTTGTATTTTCCATCCACCTCGATATCGATGATACGTTCCATTGCCGGCAGCCTTTCATCCACTTCACCTTTAAATAAACGAGGTTGTTTGTTCTCAAGGTTGTCGTAGCTGGTGTATGGATTGGTGCCGTATTCACGGGAAATTCCGGTTTCGGTAGAAAGTACCAGTCCGTTGGGATAGCTTTCAAAAAACTCGTTCAGTGAAATGAGCATCGACGGGATGATTTCCAGTTGGGCGCCGGTTAATTCACCTACCAGCGCTTCGCCCAGAAACTGCTGCCACCAGCTTTCCGTCTGGCGGTCCCACATCACAAGGTCGCTGTTGCGCAGCATGCCGGATACCCCAAAATCGAGTAAATATTCCTTTCCTTCAAATTCCAGCCGCCGATCGAAAACAAGTGCGGCGTTACATAACGGACAGTAGGTAGCAGTTAAAGGCACTCCATTAATTTCATCATTTGCAATTTCGTGAAACATCAATACACTTAATGGATAAGCTTTTGCCTTGCCGCCGATTTCCACAGCAATTACAGGCTCATGCTCAAAATAATTTACTGTAGCTTTTTCTTTGTCCCAGAATTTTGGGGAATCGATGGGAGGAATACCGTCGGGTTTCATCAACGCTGTGAATTCATTCAGCGGCACGGTATGTTTTGTTGTATCGGTTTTCCAGTTGAGTTCAACATTTCGCGGATTGTTTTGAGCACTCATTAAAAAGGGGATTAAAACAAGGAACAAGGTGAATATTTTCATGTCTATATTTTTTTAATTTACACCAACGCAACATCTGTCATAATTTCCAGCAGGGCAGTGCCTTTGTGGTTTAGCACTTTTTGCATGGCGCTTTCCAGTTCTTCTTTCTGGATTACCCTTATTCCCAGCGCCCCACAACCATTTGCAAATTCAGAAAAATCAGGATTGTGAAGTCCCGTTGCAAACACATCAAAATGTCCGGCCCGTTGTTCTTTCGATATTTTTCCGAGTTCGTTGTTGTTTAGCAGAATCAGTTTTATGTCCATGTCGTATTTTACTGATGTGGTGAGTTCGGCCATATACTGCGCAAATCCGCCATCGCCAGCCACAGCAATCACAGGCCGGTTCGCTTTGGTTGCCGCCCATGCGCCCATGGCAGCAGGAAAAGCAAACCCGATGGAGCCGAGGTAGCCCGACATCAGGAAAATTTGTTGTTTGCACTCGAAATACCGCCCCAGCGAATAGGCATTGTTGCCCACATCCACACACATCACCGCATTTTCGGGCGCCAACCGGGAAAGGTAATCGAAAACCGAAATGGAACTGAGCCCTTTTCCACGGTCTTCAAGCAGGCGTTTCTGTTTTTCATCGTGCCAGATTTTCCAGCGACGTGACAATTCTTCTCGTTGGTCGATGGTATTTAGATTGTCTCCAAGCTGTTCATTGATTTGTGAAACCGTTATCGAAATTTCTCCCAAAACCGGCACATCTATTTTATGAAATTTACTCAGCGCCAGCGGGTCGAAATCAACCTGGATGGTTGGCTTTTTCGGTGTGATTCCGGTGTGGTTGCTAAATGAAGCGCCCAAAACAATGAGCAAATCGCTTTCGTTCATTATCCACGAAGCCACGGGAGTTCCGCTTCGGCCAAGCACTCCGCCTGCCAGCGGATGGGTGTCGGATATCAATCCTTTTCCTTTAAATGTTGTCAGTACCGGGGCATTCAGTTTTTCAGCAAACCGTATAATGGCTTCCATATTAAAACGCGCACCGTGCCCGACAATAATTACCGGTCGTTTTGCTTTCTGAATCAGCCCGATTGCTTTTTCCAAACTTTCCTCCGGTGGTGGAATTTTTAGCGAAGCAATGCGGCCTTCGGG
>JAHYIT010000293.1 GCA_019429205.1 Mariniphaga sp.
CATTAAATTGAGGGCACTTTCAGCAGCCGAAGAAAACGGAAGGATTGGCCTGGCTGAATTTGGGATAATAACAGATTGAAATAATTTATAAACCAAATCAAAATGAAACAACTACTGCTTTTTTTAATGTTGACCACATTTCTCAGTCAAATTGCATTTTCCCAGCAAAAAATCTGGGACGAAACCGAAGAAGAAAAAACCGAACGGCTCCAATGGTGGACCGAAGCCCGGTTTGGAATGTTTATTCACTGGGGATTGTATGCCCAGGCTGCCCGCCACGAATGGGTGAAAAAGCGTGAGCGGATTTCTGACGAAGACTACCAAAAGTATTTTGAACTTTTTAATCCCGATTTGTTCAACCCGACTGAATGGGCCAAAAAAGCAAAAGCAGCCGGAATGAAGTATGCTGTGATTACCAGCAAACATCACGAAGGGTTTTGTATGTTCGGGTCAGATTATACCGATTATAATATAATGAATACGCCCTACGGAAAAGATATTATTAAGGAATGGGTAGAAGCTTTCCGGGCTGAGGGACTTGGCATTGGATTTTACTATTCACTTATCGACTGGCACCATCCTGAATATACAATTGACAGGGTTCATCCGCAAAGCGCCGGCACGCAGGAAGAATACGACAAACTGAATGAAGGCCGCGATATGGCTGTTTATCGTGAATACCTGAAAAACCAGGTACGCGAAATCCTGACCAAATACGGCAAAATAGACATTCTCTGGCTTGATTATTCTTTCCCCGGACAGTTTGGCAAAGGCCGCGATGACTGGGGCTCGGTGGAATTGATAAAAATGGTTAGAGAATTACAACCAGATATTCTTGTGAATGATAGGCTCGATTTAAAAGATTATTGGGGTGGATGGGATTTTACTACACCTGAGCAATTTAAAGTTCAAAGCTGGCCCGAGGTTGACGGCAAAAAAATTCCGTGGGAAACCTGCCAGACCTTTTCCGGCTCATGGGGCTATTACCGCGACGAACATACCTGGAAAGACAATAAACAGTTATTAGTGCTGTTAATAGAGTCGGTAAGTAAAGGTGGCAACGTATTATTAAATGTAGGTCCAACCGCGCGGGGTACATTCGATCATCGAGCCGACGAAGCACTGGCAGGAATGGGAGAGTGGATGAAATTTAACAGCCGCTCCATTTACGGTTGCACTCAGGCTCCTGAAGAATTTGAAGCCCCGGATCATACTTTATTAACTTACAACCCTGAATCCAATCGTCTCTATATACATTTACTCGATTATCCCATAACCAATTTCAGATTGCCCGGATATAAAGGAAAGGTAAAATATGCCCAGTTCCTTCACGATGCATCTGAAATAAATATAACTGCTCCCTATGGGCATCATATGCAGGGAAGTATAGCCACAGAAAATGACCTGAACCTTCGGTTGCCGGTAAATAAACCCAATGTTGCTATTCCGGTTATTGAGGTCTTTTTGAAGTAATACACATTATATTAATATATGTATAAACCATCAGTTTGTTTTTTACAGGCTGATGGTTTCTTTTTGTGTTCCACTTTCTTAACATTGACATAATGTTGTTCACAATTGGTTTTCAGCGTTTTATTTTGAAGTGCAGCAAAAATGCTTTAAAATGTTACTTTACGGGTATCATGGTTTACAAAACCCCTTACATTTGCAGCCGCTTTCAAGCGATGTTCATTGTAAGGGCTGATTAAAATCTGGGGATAAGTAAAAAACAGAGTTAACTGTTTAATTTTCAGAAGATGTTGTTTTGAGTAAGCTGAAAAGCGAAGAAAAGGCGAAAAAAACTTCTGAAAATTTTTGGCAGAACGAAAAAGGCACTTACTTTTGCAGCCGCTTTAGACAGCGGGGTTCATTGAGAAGATGAGAGGTTAGTAGCGCATATTACAAGGTTAAGGAATTAAAATCCGAACCAGTATAAAAAAGAAAGGCATCCGGTACGGTTTTCCGGGATAAAAAAAAGTCAAAAAAAGCGTCATAATTTTTTGGCAGGAAAAAAAGAGTTACTACCTTTGTCGCCCCG
>JAHYIT010000111.1 GCA_019429205.1 Mariniphaga sp.
ATACCTTTTGCCACATCCATATTCAGATGAGACAAGTCAGCCCTTGACGAAGCACTTCCAAAATGAGTAATGGCTTCAGAAAGGTCAGCCTTAATTTGGGTATAAACCTCCTGAACCGTATTGCGTGGAAGTCCCTCGTATGGAGGTTCGGTAGCGAGCATAATGGGTACACCCAAGTCGGAGGATGGGTTACCTATCATATAAGCTTTTCCAAAAAACTGAACCAGCTGAAAATGTGCCCAGGCGCGGTAAGCATAAGCCTGCCCCAATATATTGTGCAAGTCATCAGACATTGGCAAATCCTGAGCGGCATTAATAATGTTATTTACCGATCCTATAATGTTATAATAAATGAACCAGGAATATTCCACATCAGATCGTGTAGCGCTGGTATGCATAATCCATTGAGCACGAGCCCTGTGCCAACCATTACCTGCAGCAGAGTGTAAAGCATCACTTGCTCCGAACTCAGCAGTAGGTATCATAAACTGTTGTCCGGCATAAGCGCTGATTAACCCATTTTGTGCGTACATAGCCCGGTGAACACCGTTAATGGCCAGCATCATATTGTCAACCGAACCAAGTGCAATTTCAGTAGAAACCGCGTCGGTAGGAACGGTTTGTAAAAAATCTTCGCTACACGAGCTAAACCCCAGTGCAAAAGCAAAGATGAGTGAAAATGTTAAAATTTTATATTTTGTCTTCATTGTAGTATATTTTTCTAATGATTAAAACTGCAAACTAAAACCTAAAATGATAGACCTGCTTGGGTTGTATGCAAATACGCTTTGAGTCCCGGAGAAGTTATACGTTGGGTTCATTCCTTTTCTCGCTGTGAGCATGAAAAGATTTTCTCCGGTTACGTAAACACTCAATTGACCCAACCCCCAGCTATCTATAAGTTGATTTGAAAAATCATAACTTAATGTCACATTTCTGATATTCAAATAATCAGAAGAAATCAGGAAATAATCAGATGTGGCATACAAACTGGTATTAGAATTTTGCAGCCGGGGAAATTCAGCGATATCGCCGGGGTTCATCCAGGAATTCTTAACGTCAGGATGGTATGATTCCCCGATAACTGAGGTAACCATCCCCTGGTAAACGCCATCAATCATTTGTCCGCCCAAAGAATAGGTTAAAAGGCCACTTAAACTGAAACCTTTAAAGGTGAACTCATTCCGAACAGATCCCTGTAATTTTGGGAATGCAGAAGCGCCAACATATCCAAACCCAGCGTCATTGTGATTTTTGGTCAGAACCGGGTCGCCATTCTCGTCATAAGCCAATTCTGTGCCTATAAATTCTCCATCTTCATCTTCCACGTCTTCCCAAACATGGAACCGTGTAGCGCCGTCTTCCGGATCAATATCGTAGAATTTTCTCAGCCAGAAATCGTAGATTGAACGGCCTTCCGACCATCTTTTGGTTCCGCTGACAAATGGTTCAGGAATGGATGTGATTTCATTTTTAATGGTCGAACCCATGACGTTTAGGTTCCAGGAAAAATCCCTGCTGTTTACAATATAACCCTGCAGATTAATTTCCAGACCACTGTTTACCAAAGATGCAATGTTTCTTGGTTGTTCCAGCAACCCCATAGACATGGGAAGCGGCATACTGTAGAGCAAATCATCCGATTTCCGGTTGTACCATTCTATACTACCGCTCATTCGGTTAAATAATGCGAAATCCAACGCTGCATCAAAGGTTTTATTTACCTCCCAGGTTAACGCTGTATTTCCAACGGTTTCCCAGCGAATACCGGGACTTTCGGCATTCGGACGAGTGCCGTAAAGCGCCTGGTAGCCGTAAGAACCAATATTGTCGTTGCCAACTTCTCCGTAAGAAGCCCTGATTTTGAGATCGTCAACCCAGGCGAGCGAACTCATAAACATCTCCTGGCTAATTCTCCAGCTAGCACCAACAGAGTAAAAGTTACCCCACCTTACATCTCGGTGAAAGGCTGAAGAACCATCCCTACGGTAAGAACCTTCGATGTAATATTTATTATCGTAGTTGTATTTCAACCTTGAGAAATAACCTTCTGTGGTTTTATTGGTAGTATAACTTGTGTTGATAGATGTATTAACAAAGTTGTTCAACTCGTAAATGCCAGTTACAATAAACTGGTTTTTAAATCCTCTTTGGTAAGTATAATTCCTCGAATAAGATTCATGCCCAAACAACGCACTAAAATTATGAACTTCATTAAATGTCTTTTCATAATTTATAAGCTGGTTAAAGTTAACAGATGTCCTTATATACCTGCTCTCATCCATCCTTCCGGTTGGGGCGCCATCGCCAATTTCGGCATTTTCAAAACCTTTGTACTGATAGTTCTGAATATCGACACCAGCATTAATAGTCGCAGTCAATCCTTCTATTAATGTAAACCTGGCATAAGTTCTGTTGCCTACATTGTTCCTTTTATATGCATCACTGTTCCAATTTAACTCAGCAATGGCATTTCTTCCCTGATTTATAGGCCGTGAATGTAAACCACCATCATCGTATTGTTTTTCACCTGCTCCGTCCAGAATATATTCACCGGTTGCCTGATCAACCAAAAAAACCGGGTAAATAGGAGGTGTCATCCTGGCATTTCGCCATGGATTGGCATAAGTGGCTGATTCGGATGAACCAATGTCACTGGTGATTAAAGATGCATTTAAATTCGTACCAATTTGCAACCAGTCTTTCGCATCAAAATCAATATTTAAACGGGTATTAAAGCGTTCATAATCTGACTTAATCACATAACCTCTTTCGTCTAAATACCCCAGAGAATAATAATAGCTCGTTTTTTGACTGCCGCCGCTCAGACTTAAATCATAATTCTGCCTGTAACCTTGTTGTTTTGCAGCTTCGTACCAATCACAATCCGGAAAACCAACCTTTGCGTTTGGATTAATTTTACCATCACTGCCTACAATCTGATCGTTAGGAATTCCTACAAAAGGATTATACCTCAACTGAGAATAGATATTCTCGTAGGAATAGGCCCTGGAATCCTGGATGTTATCTGCATTCCCAGACCAGAATCTTGACTGTGCAAAAGCTTCAGCCGAAAGTTCGTAGTAATCCTGGGCATTAACAGATTCGTAATAAGGAAGCGCCTGGTTGATTAAACCACCTTGTGCTTTTAAAGTAACTTTTAAGCTTTCAGTACCTTTTGTTCCACCTTTAGTGGTGATAATAATTACCCCATTTGCAGCACGGGAACCGTAAAGTGCTGTTGACGAAGCATCTTTTAGTACCGTAATGGAGGAGATATCGCTCGGGTTAATACTTGCAATACTTCCTTCGTACTGAATACCATCCAGAATGAAAAGCGGATCTGCCGATGTATTAAGTGTTCCTACACCGCGGATACGGATGGCCGGAGAACTACCGGGCTGACCTGAACCTGCAGTAGTTTGAATACCGGTGGTTGAACCCGTGAGGATCTGGGCAACAGAAGAAACAGAGCGTGACTCAATTTCTTTCTCACCAATAACGGCAGCAGAACCCGTTAATGATTCTCTCCTTGCAGTACCATAAGCCACCACCATAACCTCGTCGAGGCCAAGAATGTCAGGCTCAAGAACTACGTTAATTTGACTGCCTGAAATTGGCAACTCCCTGGCTTTCATGCCAACAAACGAGAACATTAAGGTCTCTGCATCGTTTGGGACATCCAACTGATAAACCCCATCAATGTTGGTAATTGTACCCAGCGTAGTACCTTTTACCACTACCGAAACACCAGGTATCGGGCCACCATCTTCGGAATTGGTTACAATTCCCGAAATTCTACGTACCTGTGCTTCTAAAGTAAACATGCCTATTAAGGTCATGCACAATAAGATAAGCGCAATTTTTTTCATAATTAATTTTAATTGTTAATAACTCATAAATAATTTATGGAGCCGCAATATATAAAAAAAATAAAAAATTAACATTTTTCAACATTTTTTAGTTCTTTTAATGTTTCAAATTAAGATTTACTTACATTTTTAAGCGAAATATTATGAAAATATACTTAACCGCAATTCTGGCATTATTCTTTATTTCCGGGTTATTCTCACAAAATCCTGTTAATGTGATTGTTATTGGTGCACACCCCGACGATGCAGACATACGCGCCGGCGGAACTGCCATAAAATATGCAAAAGCCGGACATAACGTATTATTTGTATCGCTAACCAACGGTGATGCAGGTCACCACGAAAAAGGAGGTGGTGCACTGGCCAGAATAAGGCGGGCCGAGGCCCGGGAAGCTGGAAAACGGTTTGGTGTGGAATACGTTGTTTTGGATAACCACGATGGGGAACTGATGCCTACACTTGAAATCCGGAAAGAAGTTATTCGTTTAATCAGAAACTGGAAGGCGGATGTTGTTTTGGGTCCCCGCCCGAACGATTACCACCCCGACCACCGTAACGCAGCTATTTTGGTTCAGGATGCAGCGTATATGGTCATTGTACCCAACGTAGCTTCGGATGTGCCGCCGCTGGAAAAAAATCCGGTGTTTTTGTATGTGGAAGACCGTTTTCAAAAACCATATCCTTTTCAACCCGATATTGCGGTGGATATTACTGATGAATTTGAACAGAAAATTTATGGCATTGCCGCACACGAATCGCAAATGTTTGAATGGTTGCCCTGGACCGGCGGCCGGCTCGAACAGGTGCCGGAAACCGAAGAAGCCCGCATGAAATGGCTGGCTGACTGGCGGAAACCAAACATTTCAGACAAAACCAGGCAATCGCTGGTAAAATGGTACGGCCCTGAAAAAGCAGCAAATATAAAAGTTGCCGAGGCATTCGAAATTTGCGAATACGGCAGAAGGCCTTCGGATGAAGAGATAAGGAGGTTGTTTCCGTTTTTCGAATAAACCGATTTACTTCTCAAACTGCAACCAGTCTATTCCCGCCATATTACCGGGTTTTGCATTTGCATCGGCTCCTATTATTTTTACAGATAAAATATGTTCTCCTTTAATGAGGGTTTGAGTTCCTAATTTAACCTGTTCGGTAATCACTCCATCTGCATGAAAACCATTAAATCGGGAACCAACCGGAAGGCCATTCAAAAACAATTGAATGATGCCGTAATCGGGTGCTTTGGTAAGCTGTGCTGAAATGTTGTAACGACCATCTTCATCCAAAATGAAACGGGTGAGCAGTTCATCACCGGTTTCACCATGTCGCCACCACAACTGGCTGTCGCCGTTCCAGCCATAATTTCCCGACTGTGGCCCTGCTGTGCCGGAAGGCACTAACATAACCTCCAGATGTTCACCTTCTATTTTTCCATCATCATCCACAACCGGAGGATAAATATCTGAACGATCCAGTGCCACAGGATTCTGAACAGCTTCCACATCGGGTTTTACATTTGTTTCCGCTCCGGGCAAAGCATACCAATACGACGACATAGCAAAGTTGACCGTAGTTTTTACCCAGTGCCACATTTCAATATTGGAACTTATTTCCTGCTGAAACGGAATGGCATCCAGGGTACGGTAGCGCATATTCACCGTCATTCCCGGGTGAAAATTACCGGCCCCGGTGGGTTGTGCGATAAACGGATGGGTAAACTTCTCGGGCCGGCACCAGGCATAGCCGTAATAGTCTTCGGTGCCGGTTCCGATAAATGACGGAAATTCTTCCCCATCCACAAAAATTTTCTCATCGCCTTCGCCCCACCAGGCATCTGCGGTGTTAAAAACAGTTATGGCGTCTCCCACATAAACGCCCCGGCCTTTTAAATCCACATAATTGACATCGAAATGCCATTCGTGGTTCTCCAGTTTTGGATTGGTTGCCGTGTGAATCCGGTAATGCTCATGCCAGGCAGCGCCAAAATACATGGCCGTTTTCTTCCACTTGTAGTTGTCCAATCCGGCAGATGCATCCACAGTCACAATTTCTTCGCCGTAGTTAATAAATTCAATTTCCACATTCTCTTTAAAAGGCATCAACCAGAACGACTCCATTTTTCCGTCGTTTGAAACTTTTGTGTACCAGGTTTTTGATGGGAAAATCTGATAACCGGTACCAAAAAATTCACCAACCGGAATCCAGACGGTTTCTTCACCATCGAAAGAAATGGAAAGCACGGTGGAACGAAGGGCCTGGGAAAGGTTTTCACTTTCAAGTTTTGCTGTCAAATAAGAAACCGCTTTTCCTGAACCTTCAAAACTGAGCGTTAACGATTCGCCCGGCGCCAGGGTTTGTTTTCCCGTTATGTCATTTTTCAATAGCTCTGAAAAATCGGCCAGCAGCAGTTGCCCGGTTGCTGAAATCAATTCGCGGTTTTGTTCAAATACATCTGAAGTGATGCTTTCAACCTCAACACCAGGTTGATAAGTGCGGTAACAAATATTGTAATAAATACTGGGCCGCCAGCGGTTGTTTTCAAACCGAACGGCATCACATTCGTACGTAATTTTGCAATGTTGATTGTACGGTAAAGGCAGGTACAAATTATGCCCACGCTGACGGTATTCGGTTTCGGGTGAAACAGAAGCTGCAAGCGGTTCAGAAGCCAGCATTTCGCCACTCAGCAATTCCAGAATATCTCCTTCTATTGCAGGCTCCGGCTGGTTGTCGATATAAATCCGCACTGTTCCGTCGGCTGCTCCTTCTCCGGCAAAAGTCATCCACCAGCGCACCACGGCGCCCGGGCCTTCGGCATCGAACAGCACAAATTCACGTCGGCCATTATTTTCTTCTTCGCGAATAAACTGCGTGTAATCCTCGTTGGCAAACCAGCCCGGATCATCAGGCGCCGTGCTTGTCCGGTCGTAACTGCTGAATTGTTTCAGGGTATAAGGATGTTCCGGAAGACGGGTTAAAACTTCCCGGTCGGTCATTTCATGCAGCAACGATTTCATGGAAACTTTTTTATTGCCACATGATGAGAGGAAAATGGAGGCAAAGATTGTAGAAATAAAAAACAGGTAACGCATTGGTTTAAAATTTAAATACATGAGCTGCAAGTTACAAACAATCAGTTAGAATAATTAAATAATTTGCTTTTTTTATGTACTTTGCGCTGTTCACAAAACTTATTCTAATTAACAGAAATATGGGCCTTTTTAAAAAGCGTTTTTCCGATTTTAAAGTAAAATCAAAGCTGGCTGTTTTAATTTATATGTTCATCGGCAGCATTCTGATTATGGGCTTTGTTGCCAACTTTTTATTTAAAACAAGCCAAACAGTAATTATTTTAGTCAGTGAACAACGGGTTTTTGTAGAAAACTTCAAATCCGGCATCGAGCATTTATACCAGTACAAAATAAGTGGAAACCCGGAGGATATGAAATCGTCAAACAGCCATTTTAAAAAGGCACACAGCATAGCTTTTACCTTTTCCAAAATAGACAGTTTTCTGCAGGTAATGCCACGGGAAGAATGGGTTCCGTTGTTTTTTGAAATTTACAAGGAAGGCGCCGACTACGACATAAAAAAGGTGGAACAACTTGGGAGTCATATTTATATGTTTTTCCAAATCAACCCGAAAAGAATCAGGGCCGTTCAAAAAACAGCTTCCAATGCTTCCTCCCTCACAGATAATGTGATCCTTAAAATTAATACCTGGGAAACCACCCAATCGGAAGATATTTGGACAGAACTCCAGGATGATTTCGGGAAATTAAATGAGATTTCCCAGGAGTTTTCGTCTGCTGTTTACACCATAACTGCCTACATTAACAAACTGCTGGCCATTACCGTAACCATAATTGTTTTGTTATTAATTTTTGCAGGCACTTTTGTTGCCATTCAAATTTCCCGTTCCATTTCAGATCCCATTAACCGGCTGGCCGACAATTTCAAAAAAATTGCAAAAGGCAAGCTAAACTCCTCAGTAAATATTGAAACGAAAAATGAGATTGGCGAACTTTCGAAGGCGTTTTCAGAAATTCAGTTTGGATTACAGGAAATCATTTCTTACTCGAAAAAAGTGGCAAAAGGTGATTACAGTTCAAAACTGCAACCTAAATCCGAAGAAGATGAACTGACCATTTCGTTAAATAAAATGGCTGCCCGCCTTGAAGAGATTAAAATACAAAATGATACAGAAATCTGGCTTCAAAATGGAATTAACGATTTGGAAGATCAAATGCGGGGAAATTATACGGTCAGGGAATTATCGAATCAAATAATTGTGTGGATGAGCCGTTTCCTTGGGGCTGAAATGGGTGCGGTGTATGTGTTTGATGAAGTGCTGGGACACCTTGAACTTACCGGATCGGTTGGATTAAACACTTCTGAAATCAAAGAAATTATTAAACCCGGAGAGAACCTGATTGGAAAAGCAGCTTTGCAAAAAGAGCTTCAGGTTTTAAATACAAAAGACAGATTTCTGAAGGTTTACAGTGCAACTGGCGAGATTTCACCCGAAAGAATTTACCTGCTTCCTATGCATTATGACGACCGGACTCAGGCCGTAATCGAACTGGCTTCGGTAAATGAGTTTTCGAAACTTAAAATTGAATTTTTGAAACTGGTTGCCGAAAAAATTTCGGTAAATCTTGGTGCTGCGGTTGCGCGATTCAGGCATAAAGAACTTCTGGACAAAACACTTGAACAGGATGAAGAAATAGTAGCCCGCGACGAGGAACTGCAAAAAGAGCTGAATGAAAACATCCGGATAAAGGAAAACCTGATTCGGGAAACTGCGTTGCTTAATTCAATGCTTAAAACCCTGCCCGACTTTGTTTACTTTAAAGATTCCGAAAGTAAATTCCTGCGCATCAGCGAGTCAATGGTTCCGTTGTTTGGCGCAAAATCTTCCGCCGAAATTTTGGGTAAATCCGATTTCGATTTTCATTCACCGAATGACGCAAAAAAGTTTTTTGATGAGGAACAGGAAATCATAAAAAAAGGGGAAGGTTTTATTGATGAAATCCGAAAGGGGGTGAATGAAAACGGCGAGGAGCTCTGGACTTCGGTTACCAAACTTCCGATGTACGATGAAACAGGGAAATGTATTGGAACGTTTGGCATTTCAAAAGACGTTACCGACATTAAAAAACTGGAAATTGAAGTTAGGCAAAGAAACGAACAACTAAATGCACAACAGAAAGAATTACAGGCAGTTAATGACCAGCTAAAACAACAACAGGATGAATTAAAGTCGAGGCATGAAGAATTGAAGGCACAGGAAGAAGAATTGCGGGTGGCCAACGAAGAGATGAAATCGCAGGAAGAGGAACTGAGAGTGGCTAACGAAGAGATGGCCGAACAAACCAAAATTTTATCGGAAAGCGAAAAAAACCTCCATATTCAGCAGGAAAAACTGCACGGAATGAACAGGGAACTGAGGCAGGCCAGCCAGTACAAATCGGAATTTCTGGCCAACATGTCGCACGAATTGCGTACTCCGCTCAACAGTATGCTTATACTTTCCAAATTACTCAGCGAAAACAAAAAAGGAAACCTCGTAGAAGAGCAACTTAAATCAGCCAGAATCATTCACAAAAGCGGCAGGGATTTACTCGAACTGATAAATGAAATCCTCGATTTATCGAAAATTGAAGCCGGGAAAATGACTTACAATTTCGACGAGGTGAATACGGAAGAAATAAAATCGGAAATTTTGCACAATTTTAAACCGGTAGCTGATAACAAAGAATTAACCTTTGATTTAAATCAGTCTGCCGATTTTCCCGAAGTCATTTTTTCAGACAAACAACGGTTGATGCAGATTATTAAAAACCTGTTGTCTAACGCGTTTAAGTTCACAACCTCCGGTGGCGTAAAGGTAAACATGGCATTGACTCCGTCAAATGTGGAGTTGGTTAACCCGGATTTAAAACCCGAAAATACATTTTTCATAGCAGTTGAAGACACAGGTGTGGGAATTCCGCAAACCAAAGTCGATAACATTTTCGAAGCCTTTCAACAGGCCGATGGAAGCATTTCGAGAAAATATGGCGGCACCGGACTCGGACTTTCTATTTCCAAACAATTAACCCGGGTTTTAGGTGGAGAAATTCATGTGGAAAGCACAGAGGGAAAAGGTTCGGTTTTTACTGTTTACCTGCCGCTTGACAGCAACCTGGTTGGGATCGGGTACAAAGATGTGGCTGACGAAAAAGCGGCTTCGGAACACAACAGAAAATCTAAAACTCAAACAAAGCCGGTAATTTCTGAACAAGAGCAAAAAAGTGAAGACCTGCCTGTTTTTATTGAAGACGACAGAAATTCGGCGGCACAGCGATTGATGGTTTTAATTATTCACAATGAAAAAGAAAAAGCAAAAAAACTAATCGAACTCTGCCATAAAAGAAACTTCAATGCTGTGGTGGCATCAGACATTAATAATGGGATTAAACTGGCAGCCGCCTACTCTCCTGAAGCCATCATTATCTCCGACGGGTTGAAAGATTCCGGCGATTTGAAAAAACTCCATAAAAATAAATTTACCAGCAGCCTGCCTTTGCATATAGTCTCCCGGATCGAAGGCTCCATTCTGGATGAAATTGAAGAACTGACCACGCCGGGCTCAGAAAACTTCAAAGACATTTCTAAAAACCTGGAAAAAAACAGGTTACAGGAATTCAAACAAATACTGGTGGTTGAGGACGATCCAATCACCCGGGAAGCCATTCATTTGCTGTTTGAGAATAAAGACCTTGTTATACACGAAGCCAAAACAGGCCGGCAGGCCTACGAAATGATTACTGCCAAACCATTCGATTGCATCATCCTCGATTTGGGCCTGCCCGATTTTTCGGGCAACGAACTCCTGCAAAAGCTTAAAGCGGAAAAAGTGCCCATTCCCAATGTAATCATTCATACAGCGAGAGAACTATCGGGAAAGGAGTTGCGGGAACTGCAAAAATATTCCGATTCCATTGTGATAAAAGGATTAAAGTCGGATGAAAGACTGATGGACGAGGTTACACTTTTCCTTCATCAGGTTGCCAACAAAGCGCCCAAATTACAACAGGTTGCACAGGAAATAACTGAAAGCGATACCTTTAAGGGCAAAAAAGTTTTGGTAGTTGACGACGACATCCGAAATGTGTTTGCCATAGCACAAATACTGGAAGAGCGTGGAATTGAAGTGCTGGAAGCAGAAAACGGAGCTGTGGCCATCGATATACTGAAAAGCAATCCGGACATTAATCTCGTTCTAATGGATATAATGATGCCGGTTATGGATGGGTACGAAACGATGAAAATTATCAGAAGTACACCTGAAACGGAAAACATTACCATCATCACCCTTTCGGCGAAAGCTATGAAAGAGGATTACCAAAAAGCCATCGACTACGGGGCCAACGATTACATATCGAAACCTGTGGATGTGCAAAAATTATTATCGTTGTTAAAAATCTGGCTGTATAAATAAAATTTATGGAGAAACCGAAAATACTTCTTGTTGACGACCGTGTAGAAAACCTGGTAAGCCTGGAAATGCTGCTTGCCGATTTCGATGTGACTTTTGTGAGGGCGACCTCAGGAATGGAAGCGCTGCGCGAAACACAAAAGGAAGAGTTTGCCATGGCCATTCTCGATGTGCAAATGCCCGGCATGGACGGCTACGAAACCTTATCGCTTATGCGCAAAAGAAAAAAATCGATGTTCCTGCCTGTTATTTTCGTTTCGGCCATCCATCAAAGCGAATTGCACATTATCAAAGGAATTAAAACCGGTGCGGTTGACTTTATTCCCAAACCTGTTATTCCTGAAATTCTTATAGGGAAAGTGAAAATTTTCCTCGAACTTTATTCCCGCCAGCAGGAACTGAAAGAGCTGCTCCTAAAACTGGAAGAAAACAACAGGGAACTCGAAATTCAAAAATCAAAAGCGGAAAAAGCAACCCAGGCCAAATCCATTTTCCTGGCCAACATGTCGCACGAAATACGAACACCGCTAAATGGCGTTATCGGTATTTCAAAAATTCTGGAAGAAACAGAACTGAAACCCGATCAGAAAAACCTGGTCGAAATTATTTCCTCGTCGGGCGAAAATCTGCTGAACATTATCAACGACATCCTCGATTTTTCAAAAATAGAAGCAGGTCAGATTCAAATTGAAAACATCGAATTCAGGCTTTCTCATGTAGTCAACACCATTGTTAAGTTGCTGCAATTCAGGGCACAAACCAAAGGAATTCAACTTTCGGCAAAATTGGATGAAAACATCCCCGACCTGCTGATTGGCGACCCGCACAGGTTAAATCAAATTCTTATTAACCTGGTAAACAATGCCATCAAATTCACCGGGGATGGAAGTGTAATAATAGAAGTCAAGACTTTAAGCAAAAACACAAACACTGCCGAGCTCCTTTTTAAGGTGACTGACACCGGCATTGGAATTCCCGAAGAAAAACAACAAAAACTGTTTAAGGAGTTTTCGCAAATCGATGAATCGATGGAACGAAAATATGGCGGAACCGGTCTTGGCCTCGCCATCTGTAAAAATCTTGTTTTTCTGATGGGAGGTGAAATTGGCGTTAAAAGCCAGCCGGGCAAAGGTTCGGAGTTTTGGTTCAATCTGAATTTCGGATACAATCAGGAAAGTCAGGACGGTGAGAAGGAAACCGAAATAATAATTCCTGAAAACACCAGAATTCTTTATGCCGAAGACAATCCCGTCAATCAGCGTATCACACAGGCTATTTTGCAAAAAATGGGCATTTCGTGCGATGTTGCCGGCGACGGGAAAAAAGCTTTCGACATGTATAAAGCAAACTACTACGACCTGATTCTGATGGACATGCAAATGCCGGAGATGGACGGGATAAGTTCCACGCTTAAAATAAGAGAATACGAAAAAAACAAAGGCACTGAGAAACCCGTATTTATTGTTGCAGTTACGGCAAATACCTTTTCAGATGACAAACAAAAATGTTTCGATGCCGGCATGAATGATTTTATAACCAAGCCTTTTAAAATGACCCAACTCAGGAAAATAATCGAAAATGCTTTCAGATAAACCAAACGATACAAATGTGAGCCAGGAGGTAATGGATACCAAAGACATTGAAGTGGACTTGCTGCTTCAGGCTGTTTTTATGAAATATGGACACGATTTCAGGAATTACAGTAAAGCCCACCTGAAACGCAGGATCAACCAGCGCTTGCAACTTAACGGGTACAATACCATTTCTGAACTGCAAAACAAGGTGCTTTGGGACAAAACATTTTTTCGCACCTTTTTGCAGGACCTCTCCATTAATGTAACCGAAATGTTCCGCGATCCGGAATTTTACCTGACATTCCGGGAAAAGGTGGTTTCCGATTTAAAAACCTACGCCCGGTTAAAAATCTGGCAAGCAGGGTGTTCCACCGGAGAAGAAGTTTATTCGCTGGCCATTTTGCTGAAAGAAGAAGACTTGTTGTCGCGAACGCAGATTTATGCCACCGATTTTAACAAAAACGTGCTCGAAACAGCCAAACAGGGAATTTATCCAAAAAAAGAGATGGAACTTTATGCGAAAAACTATATTGAAGCCGGTGGAAAAGGTAAACTTTCGGACTACTACACATCCAAATACGGCTCGGTACTGTTCGATAAATCGCTTTCAAAAAACATTGTTTTTGCCGATCACAATCTGGTAACCGATGGCGTTTTTGCAGAAGTGAATCTTATATTTTGCCGGAATGTGCTCATTTATTTCGACAAGTTTCTGCAAAACAAAGTACTCAAATTGTTTAACGAAAGCCTGACCAAAAGGGGAATTCTTTGCCTGGGTACCAAGGAAAGCCTCCGGTTCACCGATTTTGAGCAAAGTTTTTCGATGCTCGACAAAAAAATGAGGATTTATAAAAAACTTCAAATACCAAAAAAATGAAAGCGGTTGTTGTTGGCACGTCTTACGGAGGAATGGAGGCTATCAGAAATTTGCTGATGAACCTGCCGGGTGATTTTGATTTACCCATTATTATCGTTCTCCATATTGGATCCAATACAATCAATTCCTACATTTCGCAACTGCACCACAAAACAAACAGGAAGGTAAAAGAAGCAAGAGAGAAAGAACCCATTCGCAGAAATACCGTTTATTTTGCGCCGCCAAATTATCACCTGCAAATTGAATCCGACTTTACATTTAGCCTTTCAACCGATCCCAAAATCAATTATTCCAGGCCTTCCATCGATGTGCTTTTTGAAACTGCCGCATGGGCCTTTAAAGATAAACTCATAGGGGTTCTGCTCACCGGTTCGAACAACGACGGCGCCGCCGGACTGCAAACCATTAAAAAATTTGGAGGAATTACTATTGTGGAAAACCCTGAAACCGCTTTTGCCAAAACAATGCCCTCTTCGGCCATTGAATTATTTGAGCCTGATTTTGTGCTGGATATAAAAAATATGGCTGAAAAAATGGCTGAACTTGGCAAATGAAATCCCTAACCCAGTTTCTATAGTTTCAATCTGATTCCAATTTTTGAAAGCAGTGCCGCAAAGCCAATCATGGCAAATGCCCAAACCAGCGAGCCGGCAATCACCAGCAATGGACTTTCCAGATGTTTATAAAAAAGCAACGGAAAACCGGTCATCCACACAGTATAATAAATAATGTCGGGCGCCAGGTAGGTGGTCAGCGAATTTTGTCCAGCGGGCTTAAACACGGCACTCCATCTGGTTTTGCCCCACACATCCAAAATTAGAAACAGCAGCACAAACAGCAAAATGCTGATCCCTGTACAAATCAATCCCCAACTGGGTGTGGCTTTCATTTTTGAAATAATGAACCAATTGCGTAGCACAAATCCGGAAACCAACATCAAAACACCAAGCAAAGTTCCGGCAGTGACAAATTTTTTCCACTGTTCTGAACCTGTTTTTCGCAGAATTAAACTGAAAAACAACCCGGAAATTACCAGCAGCGGCGTGTTTCCACGAATAAGCACACCAAAAACCGGACGCAGAAAATTTAGAAACGAAAGCATTCCCAGTTGCGAAAAAATATTCAGCGCCAAAAAAAGCAGCCAAAACAAGCCGGTCTTCAGAAGGTCTTCTTTTGCAACCAGGTAAACCAAAGTCGTGGCAAAATAACCCCAGCCAATCAGGCCCAGAATGCCCCACCAGCCGGTTGTGAGCCAGCCGGGATCATCGGCAGT
>JAHYIT010000294.1 GCA_019429205.1 Mariniphaga sp.
CGAACGGGTGTTTGCCGTAAGAAATTTATTTGAAGAAACTGAGGAAGAAGAGTCTGAAATACCCGAAGCCCCTGTGCTTCCGGAAGTGGAAAAAGGAAAATCGGAAAATATTATCCGCATTGCTCACGACCTTAAGATTCCCAATGTTTCAGGAAAACCGGGAACAACTTTGGCAACAGCCAAAAAAGTGAACGAAGGTTTGGTTCTTGATGAAATTGAAATTCAGGAAGGAAGAGTTCCTGATGTTCGGGGGATGGGCGCCAGCGATGCTATTTTTATTTTGGAAAACGCAGGATTGCGGGTGAAAATTAAGGGGGTTGGAAAAGTAAAAACACAATCGATGTTGCCCGGTTCAGGTTTTTCCCGTGGGGCTTATGTCTATTTAACTTTAGGGTGAAAATGAAACTGAAAAATATATTAAAGCATATTAATTCTATCGAAGTCAGGGGTGAAGCAAATCCTGAAATAGAAGCGATTGAATTCGATTCCCGAAAAGTAAAACCGGGAACACTTTTTATTGCGCAAAAGGGGATACATGTTGACGGCCACCAGTTCATTCATAAAGCAATTGAAAACGGCGCAGTTGCCATAGTTTGCGAAGAACTTCCAACAGAAACTCCCCAAAAAACAACCATTGTAAAAGTGACCGATTCCATGCAAGCCACCGGCCACATTGCTTCATCTTTTTACGGAAACCCTTCCCAAAAAATGAAAGTGATTGGCATTACAGGAACCAACGGGAAAACGAGCATTGCCACCCTGCTGTTTAAATTGTTTCGCGAACTGGGTTACAATGCAGGGCTCATTTCCACCATTTCGTACCGTATAAATGAAACCGAAGAAACAGCATCGCATACCACGCCCGATGCACTGAAAATTCAGCAACTATTGGCAAACATGGTTAATGCCGGCTGCGAATTCTGTTTTATGGAAGTGAGTTCGCATGCGGTTCATCAAAAACGCATTTCAGGAATTGAATTTGCCGGCGGGGTTTTTACCAACATTACGCACGACCACCTCGATTACCACAAAACATTTGCAGAATATATTATAGCAAAACAACGGTTTTTCGACGTGCTGCCGGCAACAGCTTTTGCATTAACCAACATCGATGATAAAAACGGGCTGATTATGGTTCAGAATACCAAAGCCCGGAAAATTACTTACTCGAACAGGGCTATGGCCGATTATCGGTGCAAAGTGCTGGAAACCCATTTTAACGGAATGTTGCTGAACCTTGACGGACAGGAAGTCTGGACACGGTTTGCAGGGAAATTTAATGCATCCAACCTGCTGGCTGTTTATGCTGCGGCGGTGAATCTGGGCCAGGATTCCAATGAAGTTTTAACGCGAATCAGCAATCTGGAACCGGTAAAAGGAAGGTTTGAAACCATCAGAAGTGTGGATGGAAAACTGGCCATTGTAGATTATGCCCACACGCCCGACGCCCTGAAAAATGTATTGACAGCCATCGGTGGAATTCGCACCGGAAACGAACAGGTAATTACCGTTGTGGGCGCCGGCGGTGACCGCGATAAAACCAAACGGCCCGAAATGGCGCAGGAAGCTATTATGGGCAGCGATAAGGTGATTCTCACTTCCGATAACCCGCGCACCGAAGAACCGGCGCAAATTATTCGCGACATGGAAGCCGGCGTGGAAGCACAATGGAGAAACAAAGTGGTTTCCATCGAAAACCGCCGCGAAGCCATTAAAACTGCGGTTTTGCTGGCTCAAACAGGCGATATTATTCTCATTGCAGGGAAAGGCCATGAAAATTACCAGGAAGTGAACGGCGTGAAACATCATTTCGACGATGTGGAAGAAGTTAGTAAATGCTTTGGCTTGGAAGATTAAAAAGTAAAAGTTATGCTTTATTATTTGTACAACTGGCTTGCAGAATCCAATATCCCCGGAATTGGAATGTTTCAGTACATTTCGTTCAGGTCGGGCGCTGCAGTTATTTTAGCGCTTTTTATCACCACTGCTTTCGGTAAAA
>JAHYIT010000295.1 GCA_019429205.1 Mariniphaga sp.
TGCAAAACGGACAAATATTGTCGGAATAGACTGTTACTACTGATTTCATGCTTTTTGTTTTTTAACATTAATACCATTGGGTTATCCGAATTTATAGCCCGAAACATTAACTCCCATTAATGTTCCCGCATAATCTCTTGTTCCTGCATCGTTTCCGGCAGCACCGGCTGCCACAAACAGCGGCGCCAAATGCTCGCTGCGCGGATGGCTATTCTTTGCCCCGGGCGCTTTCAGCCAGTCAACCAGCGCTTTGTTGCGATTTTTTGGATCGATGTTTTCAACCGTATTTGTCAGCCAATCATCAAATAGTTTTGAATCATTGGCTGCGGATGAACTTCCCGACATAAAACCACGAATATTATGATAACTCATTCCCGAACCAATAATCAGTACATCCTGTTCGCGTAATGGTTCGAGAGCTTTACCCATTGCCAAATGTGTTGCCGGGTCAAGTGAATGAACCAGGGATAGTTGTACAACAGGAATTTTGGCTTCCGGGAAGGCAATCATTAATGGTACAAAGGTGCCATGGTCAAAACCACGTTCGTATTCCCGCTTTATTTTAAATCCGGCATTACTCAAAAGAGTTTCCACTTTTTCTGCCAATTGCGGATGCCCAGGCGCATTCCATTCCAAATGATAGGTAAACTCCGGGAAGCCGTAATAATCATAATACATCGGAGGATTTTGCCCAAAATGTATGGTGGGCACATTTTCTTCCCAGTGTGCTGAAATAACAAGTATGGCCTTAATCTTCGAACGATACTTCTGCCCCAATTCCGAAAGATACGCTCTTAAAAAACCATACCCCACAGGGTCACTCATAGCATCGTCAATCACATGCCATGGACCACCACCGTGAGGGATAAAATATGCAGGCAACTTTTTCATAAATCTGTAATTATTTTCTAAGTGTTTTTAAAGCATTTCCCCAGCTATTTAATTGGTCTAACATTGTTTTTAAGTTATCAGAATGCATTGGCGCAGGTTTAAAAACACTAAAGTTTTCGAAATCGGTAAACAATGACAGCAATACCTGAGTGCGCACATGAGCTACTTGTAATTCACTCAAAATCAACCGTAGGTGTTCCACAGCTCTTGCACCACCAGCCGAACCATAGCTTACAAAGCCGGCAGCTTTATTGTTCCATTCAGCATACAAATAGTCCAATGCATTTTTTAAGGCGCCGGGAATAGAGTGGTTATATTCTCCGGTTACAAATACAAAAGCATCGAGCGATTTAATTTTTTCTGCCCAGACTTTTGTATGTTCATTCGTATATTGGCCAAAACTAGCCGGATAAGCTTCATCAAGCAAAGGTAAATTGTAGTCTTTAAGGTCAACTAATTCATATTCTGCATCATTTCTTTTTGATGCAAAATCATATACCCATTTAGCAACTTGTTCAGCGTTGCGTCCCGGACGGGTACTACCTATGATAATTCCAATTTTGATCATAATTTGCTATTTTAAATGGTTAGTTTATAAACCGATTCTTTCATTCGGTACTTTCACAAAAATTCCCTTTAAGTCGGCAAAAAGCCTCTGGTTTTTATCAACCATTTTCCCAATTATGTAAATTTTTCTACCTTCCGTTTTTTCGACTTGAGTAATAATATATGCGGCGAACCAAGTAAATTTGGTATGCTAAGGCCCATTCCAAATTTAGCGGCAATTAAATTGCTTCTGCCACCGGAACTTAGTATCCATTGCGATGGAATTGTAGTTGCTTGCGGTGTCGCGAGCAGCGAGCCGTATTTATTGGCAGCCGTATCCTTGAAAAAATGTTGCATGTATTCTAACTGTTAATCAATTTCAAAATGTCTTTCTCAATTTTTTCCGGTTTATCGGTCGGGGCAAAACGCTTAACCGGATTACCATTTTTATCGATTAAAAATTTGGTAAAATTCCATTTGATGCGATTTCCAAGAAAACCTCCTTTTTTACTTTTTAGATAAGCAAATACCGGATGTGTATTCTTCCCGTTTACATCAA